>JAUWNF010000404.1 GCA_030612785.1 Phycisphaerales bacterium | reverse complement strand
CGCGCTCTGGGCATCGCCAACTTGGCCCCGCCAGCTTCCGGAAAAGGGCCTTCCAAGGCCCAGGAGGGCCCCAGGTAGTGACAAACGCAAAACCGGGCTCTTATTCTACAAGGACTTACGATCGAAACTGACAAACATGGGGTAGAATCCGGCCACGTCGCGCATCGTCCAGTGGTTATGGTCCAGCAGCGGACCCTCCAGGACTCGGGGATGATCCGAATGCGGTTCCCACGCAAGCCTTTGCCGCCGAACATCGTGGTGCCACCGGTCTACCAGCGTCACCCGCTGGTCTGCGGGTTGGTCACGATTCTACTGCTCGGTGCGGTGGCCGACCGCGTCTGGGGCCGGCGGCAGGGCGACGACTACACCCGCTATCACAACCGCGTATTCACCGTGGTTAATGTGGTTGACGGCGACACCTTCGACATCGATGTCCCCGACGGGCAATACGAAACGACTCGCATCCGCCTGTGGGGCGTCGATACGCCCGAGGTCGCCGGCAGCAAGACCGGCGAGATGCACTACGGGCCCGAAGCCTCCGCGTTCGCCAAGCGGGCCCTGCAAGGCCGGCAGGTGCGGATCGAATTGTCGCCGACCAAGACCCGCGGGCTCTACGGTCGCCTGCTCGCCTACGTCCATCTCTTGCCCGAGGGCAACTCCTTCAACGAACTTTTGCTCGAAAAGGGCTACGCCTACGCCGACTGGCGCTTCCCGCACCCGCTCAAGAAACAATACAAGACGCTGGAGAAGCGGGCCCGCCGTCGCGGCGTCGGCTTGTGGGCCGAGGTGAAGCTCGAAGACAAACCCGCCTGGCGCCAACGCATGGAGAAGGCGTTTGAAACGAACTATTGACTCCTGTATTCTGCTGAGGAGGCATTCCCCGGGTCCTGGGCGGTTGGGCCTGGATTACTTAACGTCCAGGTCGTCCGGCGACATCCCGACCTCCAGGATGCTACACGCCTGAATCACGTTGAGTCCCAGTCTCTCGGCTTTGGCCACCAGCTCGTCGCTCTCGCTGCCGGGGTTCAGCCAGAGTTCGTCGGGTTGGACCTTGCGGATGTCCTCGAGAACTTTGATGCCCTTTTTGGGCGGAAGGTACATCGAGACCCGCTCCACCGGTCCGGGAATGTGCCGGATGGTCGGGAACGCTTCAAAGCCCTCGATCTCCTCTTCCACCGGGTGAACCGGATACACGCGCCAGCCGGAGCGGGCGTAGGCCCGGACGGCCTTGTTGCCGAACTTCTTCCGGTCCGTCGAAGCGCCGATGATGGCGACGTATCTTCTATCGGGCGAGGGCATCGTGACATCTCCGGTCGCGCGGGGGCGTCCAGCACGCCATGGAATCTTATGCACCTCTCCCCCTGCGTGACAAGGCTCAACCGGGGTCGTGGGCCTTGCGAGACGCAGCCCTACGTGGATGCCTCCTGTAACAGACCCACGTGCAAAGCTACGCACTCCCCCAGCGCCTGCATATCATAACCGCCTTCCAGGAGACTAACCAGCCGACCACCGCTGTGACGCCGGGCCAGGTCGAGCACCCACCGCGTCATCCAAGCATAGGACTCGTTTTCCAGTTCGATGGGGGCCAGCGGATCGCGGCGATGGGCATCGAAGCCCGCCGACAGGAGCACGAATTCAGGTGCGAAGGATTCAGCCAGCGGAGCCACTTTCTCGTCGAAGGCCGTGCGGTAGGCGTCGTCACCGCTGCCGGGCATCATGGGGAGGTTGAGGGTGAACTCCTCCCCGGGGCCGACGCCGGTTTCATTTTCGTACCCGGTGCCGGGATACACATGAGCGGGGTGCCCGTGGAGGCTGATGTACAGCACGTCGCTACGCTCCTCGAAACTGTGCTGGGTACCGTTACCGTGATGAACGTCCCAGTCGAGGATCATAACCTTCGCGAGCCCGTGCTCGCGGATCAGGTGCTCCGCGGCGATGGCTACGTTGTTCAGCAGGCAGAAGCCCATGGAGCGGTTGCGTTCGGCGTGGTGACCCGGCGGGCGCACGGCGCAGAAGGCGTTCTTCCAGCGCCCCTCCATAACGCCAGCAACCGCCGTGAGCACCGACCCAGCCGCCAATCGGGCGATCTCATAACTGCGCGGACAGATGGCGCTGTCCGGCGCGTCGATGTGGGGGGCACCGGCTGCGCACGTTTTGACGATACGCTCGATGTAGTCGGCGTCGTGGACCCGCAGAACGTCCCGATCAGCCACCTCGGTAACCGCAATCGGGGTCGTACACGCAATTAGACCCGCGCGCTCCAGCGCGTGACGCACCGTGTCCAAGCGGGCCGGCGACTCCGGGTGGCCCGCGCCGGTCCGGTGCTCCTTGAAACAGTCGTCCAGCAGAAGTCCGCTGTTCACATTTTCTTCTCGCACTTCGCCTATAGCTTCAAGAGCACCCGCACGGACGCATCACGTCCAACCCTGTCCTGGCACAAACATCGGCGACATCATCACCGGGGGCGGGCTCGATGACAAGGTCGGCTGGCCCGCCTTTTCAAAGCTGGGGGACCTCGATATAGTGGTGACATTGGTGCGCATTGCTTTCGGCAGAGAAATTGCCATGAACAAGACCACGATCGTTATTCGCTGGATGAAATGGGCGCTCCCGGGGCTCGTGCTGTTGCAGGCCGGTCCGTGCACGGTCGACGTATTGAGACAGGCCCTGGAAAGCGAGATCCGCGGCAACTTTTCGGCCTTGGGCTACACCGTCGCCGAGACCGTGTTCATGAACCTGCTCGGGGCGTAGGACGGGCTTCACTCGCGGCGACTCGAACGCATTCATCTGCGGTGGGCCAAACCCGCCCTGGACGAGTCTTTGTCTTCCGTCAGTCTTGTGCCGGTAGCCCGTCCACCGGCTCGATGGCGACGACGTGAAGCAGATCACACTGGATCATGCGGTCGGGGATGTCATCGTCTCCGGACGGCGAGCCGACGAAGACGCTTGTCCTGGTCAGCCCTGCGAACTCCGGGTGACGAACCACATACGACTGACCTGACGAGAGGTGGAGTCGGAACGGTTCGAACGGTTGTTTACGAAGAACGTCCTGTACGTCATTAAATCGCATACTTATTTCCTCTGGGTATTCTAGCATTGCTTGGAAACCAGGTCCAGCAATGTAGGGCCCGTCGATTTAGTCTGTAGCGTCGCCCCTTGTGGGCGGCGCACCTGCGTTTTTCGCCACCCACAAGGGGTGACGCTACATCTGAGACCGTCACAAATGACTAAACCGACAACTCCTGTAGGGCAGGTTTTACCCGTCGCAACTCGGGGACATTGATGTGCGGGGGGCGAAGCCCACCTTACGAGATCTCGACAGCTTCCACTTGCTCGCCCTCCAGGCGCAAACCATCTTCGCTTTCCTCGCGTTCGTCCTTGAACAGATCAATGCTCATCCATTTGCGACCGTGCCAGCGCCACCATAGAGCGAGTCCGGTGAAGCCTAGCAGCACCGACGCCGCCACCCAGGGGCCGATGCTGCCCCACTCCGGGCTGTAGTGCGCCACCGCCCACCCCCCGCCGATCAGGATCACCCAGTGGCTGACGACGAACAGCATCGACGGCCAAAAGGTGTCGCCCGCTCCACGCAGGGCGCTGGTGTAGGAAATGCCCAGACCATCGAAGAGTTGGAACACCGCGGCGCAGATCATCACCCCGCCCCCGATGCGGATCACCTCGGGGTTGTCGCTCAGCAGCGAGATCAACCACGACCCGCCAAACAGGTAAAGCAGCGAGAAGACGCCCATATACCCACTGACCAGCAGGACCACGATGCGGGTCAGCCGGACCGCCCGGTCCTTGTCGCCCTGGCCGATGACCTCGCCGACCAGCGAAGTGACCGCGATGCCCATGCCGATGCAGGGCAGGAAGGCGATACGCAAGTATTGCCAGGCGCTGTTGGAGGCGATCAAAGGAACGGTTCCGAAGAACTTGCCCACCAAAATGTGCACGAATGCCCACCACACCACCACGTCACTGAGCCACTGTAAACCGGTGGGCGCGCCGATCCGCAGAATGG
>JAUWNF010000692.1 GCA_030612785.1 Phycisphaerales bacterium | reverse complement strand
GCAAGACCGGTGGTCCGGGCAATCACAACGCCCGTTGCCACGACCGCGCCTACCACCGTACACGCCCCGGCTGGGCCGCTTGGATCTCGGCATGATGAAAGCATGCCGCCTATCCCGGCATTCTCCGCCCGTCCGCCCCCGCTGTCCAGAACTTTTTGCGGATGTTATGATCCTCGGGTCGACGCCGGGTGCCCCGTCGAGGATTGGCCCGTCATCGCAAGGCCCCGCTAACGCAACGGTGGCACGCAACCGCACGGTTTCGACGTTTCGACGTTTCGACGTTTTGATGTTTCGACGTTTCCCATGCCTGACTATACGCCGTATCAGAAGAAGGTCATCGGGCGGTACTACGACCGTCGCGACGAGATCATGCTTGGCCGGCTGGGCGAGATCGTGACCGATCTGTACCTGGCTGAGACGAAGGCGAAGGTTGATCGTTTGTGGGAGCGCGCCGAGTCCGCCATGAAGGCGCTGAAGGTGCCGAAGAGCATCGCCCGGCACATCCTCACGCGGCGCAAGCCTGAGATTCTCGCGGACAACCTCAAGGACTGGCTTGCACAGGCCGGCAAGACCGGTGGTCCGGGCAAGGGATCGTAGCCGGGTGGCCGACGGATACCGCCCAATATCCATACGTTGACCAACCATCGGACGGTTGCTGTTCAGCCAAGTGAGACACAGGAGAGGGTGAACGAAAAAGTTGGAGGGTGAATCTTGCTTCAGGTTTCCAGGAGATGCAGAGAGGACATCGTCGCGGTTGTCCTGTGGAGCCAGCTGTTTGAGAAGGCGCTGGTGGATCACTGTGGTGCTATCAACCAGGGCGGGCTACGCGATCGCTTGGAATCAGTCAGGGGTAGCGTGCCCGATGATGTTGCGAGGAACCTCAAGTACATCGCGGGAGAGCGCAACCGGGTAGTGCACGAGATCGATGCAACGATCAACGATTTGGAGAAGTTCAACAAGACCTGCCTTGAAACAGAGAAGCGTTTCAAGGAGCTGTTCCCCAAGGAGGAATCCGGGTGGGGATGCCTGCTTGTCGTCCTCATCATTATTGCAGTCGTCATCGGAATATGGGCGGCCACTTCATGATGGCGGCGAAGAGCGTGGGGACGCGGAAAGCCTTGGACGGCCGGCCTAGCTCGTCAGTGACGGTTGAAAGGGGAAGGGAGACTCACGTGAGGTTCATCATCGAGTTCGACGGTCCCGTGGCGGATATCGCCGCCGTCTGCTACGAGGCCTTCGTTGAAGCGGTCGGCGCCGTCGGTTGGTCGAAGCTGGATCAACCCACCTTCTGGCGCCTCGTGCGCACGAAAGGGTGGGACGCCAACCTGTTGCCCGGCGCCCGGCCAATCAAGATCAAGGAATACCAGCGGGTGTTCGCTGAGCGCCTCGCCTCCGACCGCCTAGTCGAACGCTCCGCGCCGAGGCCCGGAATCGCCGGCGTTCTTCGGGCGCTGGCTAAGCATGGAGCGTGCAGTCTGGTGACGACCGGCTTGAACGTCGAAGGACGACAGAAGGTGCTCGCACGCGCCGGGTTTACTTCATGTTTCGATCGGGTTGAGGCCCTCAACGCTGATCCGCGTCGCAGGCCGGCGGAGTTGGCGGTGCTGGCGGACGGGGATAGGCGAACCATCGTCGCGGCGGCCAGCGAGATCCTCATCCGCGCCGCCGGCGAGGCCGACCTGTTCGCGGCCGGCATTTCCAACGGTGCCGCCACCAAGACCCGTCTGCAACAAGCCGGCGCCGACGTCGTCTACGCCGACCTGCAAGCCGTGGCTGATTCCCTTACCGTCGGCGCCCCAGACATGATCCGCGCGGGCCTGCTGCCACAGTCTTTCTCATAGCAATGCACT
>JAUWNF010000546.1 GCA_030612785.1 Phycisphaerales bacterium | reverse complement strand
GTCCAAGTACGTCATCTTCTTCACCGGCGTGTACTTGGCGGTCAAGGTGACCGCCCTGCTCATCCGCGGCAGCTACGTGTTCTTGGCCGAAGGCTCCGTGCAGCGCTACTGCTTGCTTATCGAGATGGTGTTCGGGGTGATCGTGCCGTTCTTCATGCTGTTGTCCGAGCGCGTGCGAAACAATCCGCGCCTGTTGTCCACCGCCGCTTTGCTAATCGTGCTGGGGGTGGCCTTCAATCGTGTCAATGTCTTCCTGATTGCCTATCAACCTCCCTACGTGACGAAAACCTACTTCCCGTCCATCTTTGAGATCGCCGTCACCGTGGGTCTGATCTCCACGTTGATGCTGCTATACCGCCTGGCCGTAACCTATCTTCCGGTGATCAGTCATCCCGACCTAACAGCGAGAAGAGCATGAACGATCGGTTTCAACAAGCTTGTTTGCGTATACCCTTCTTCGTCGCCTTAACTGCGGCGGTGGGATGTTTCTGCCTGGTGGTGTGGGCAGCGCCGGTCCGGGGCGACGAAGAGCCGCCCGCCGAGGCCCCAAAGGCTTCGGACTGTACGCGCTGCCATACGTGCGCAAAGCCTACGGCGGAGAACGTGTGTCTGCCCCCCTGCACGCGGAGGCAGGCCGCCATCGAGGAGCTGGCCCGCAAGCACGGCCCCGAAGGCCCCGAGGGGTTCATCTACCTCGACATGATCACCAGTGAAGCCGAGGGCGTGGATCGCTTCGGCCCGGTGCCCTTTGACCACACCGGTCACGCCAAGTGGGCGAAGCTCGCGGACGGGTGCACCATGTGTCACCACTACACCCCCGAGGGTGTGGAGCATCCCGCGTGCAAAACCTGTCATCCGCCCGGACTCATCCGCCCGGATCTCAGAAAACCGAGCCTCAAGGGCGCCTATCACCGTCAGTGCATGGGCTGCCACCGCGAGTGGAGCCACAACACCAAGTGCGACGTCTGTCACATCAAGAAAGTCGGCGACGAGCGCGGGGTCATAGACCCCAAGGAAGCGCTGAGCCGCATGAGTGACCCGATCCCCGAGCCGGATACCAGGATTTACCAGACCCGCTCCAAGCCCACACCCGGTGCCCAGGCGATCTTCCGCCACAAGGAGCACAGCCACCGCTTTGGTCTGACGTGTGCCGAATGCCACCAGGGGGACAATTGTACCCGCTGCCACGAAGCGGGTCGGCAACACGTCCAGCGCAAGCGCACGCTTGAGGAGCGCCATCAGGACTGCATCGACTGCCATAAGGTAGATGTGGTCACAGGCGGCAACTGCGCGCGCTGCCACTGGAATGAGGGCCAGCCCAAGCCGCCGCCCTTCGATCATGCCGGCACCGGTTGGCCGTTGAGCCGGTACCATAAGGACAACGCCTGCCGCGCGTGCCACAAGACACCGGGTTTCGCCAAACTGGACCAGAAGTGCAACACTTGCCACGCCGACTGGGAACCGGATACCTTCGATCACCAGGTCACCGGTCAGGTGCTGGACGAGAACCACGCGGAGATCGACTGCGCCGATTGCCATCTCGACCGCAAGTTCGACGTTACACCCAAGTGCGACGAGTGCCACGACGAGGACGAAGGTTTTATCTTCCCCCAGAAGCGACCAGGCTTGGTGGCGCAGCCCAAACCAGTCCCAAAGGGCTGAACGGTGTGCAGAGACGGAAGAGTGGCCGGCGAATTGGGCTGCCGGACTACCCTTCAAGAGTCAGCGCTTCGCCGCCGCGCGAACGAGATGCGAGTTATGTGTGCTACTCGATTGTTTGGCAACCCAAACATCTGTGGCCCGTGTTCAACGGGTTAATAATTATTGGTCTCAAGTTTGACATCGGATAGCCGTTGAAGTACACAGTCGTCTCGACCCGTTAAGTGGGTCGCCGTCGGCGGCGCGTTGAACGGCGGGAGAACCTGGGAAATACCTCGGAAGCTCATGCGGAGAACCGGACATGGCAGAATGGAATAAGATTTTCAGAGCGGCAGTCGTTACACTGAGTGTCACGTCGTTGACATGCCTCGGCCTGGTGGCAGGGTGCGGGTCCTTTTTCCCACCCGCTCCCGAACCGACTGAGGAATGCACCATCGACGACGACTGTCCCGGCGACCAAGTGTGCCAGGACGGACAGTGCGTGGAACCGGCTGCACCGGAGTGCGACGAAAACAACCCCTGCCCCGAAGGCCAGGTTTGTGAGGATGGCGTGTGCGTGGAAGCACCGGAGCCCGGTCCGGCGGAAACCTTCCCCACAAGTATGCACGCCGGCGACCCCGGCGACCTGCGGGGGATGGCGTACTTCTACAACGCGGACAACGGCGGCTTCGAAACGTTAACGGACGTTCCGTACGACGACTTGGGCTGTCAGAACTGTCACGATGCCTCACGCTTCGAAAACGCCGATCCCCCCGTCGAGTGGCCCGGATCCGATAGTTGTGCCAACTGCCACGCGGATCTCAGCGATCCTTCCGCGGGTATCAACGACGACTTGTGTTTCGGGTGCCACAGCCGCCAGAAGACCGAGGCCGGGTTCTTCACCGACGTCCACCGCGCCGCGGGCTTCACCTGCATGAGGTGCCACCTGCTGTCCGAGATGCACGGCGACGGCACCGAGTATAACTCCATACACGAGTCGCCCAGCCCTGCCTGCGAGGACTGCCACGTCGAGGGCGGCACGGGCGCGGCGCCGCCCGCAAACGCGTACCACAGTACGCACCTGGAGTCCGTGGATTGCTCGGCCTGTCACGTGCAGTCGGTCATCTCGTGCTACAACTGCCACTTTGAGAGCGAACTGGCCGGTGCGGGTAAGCGGGCCGTCGGCAAGCTCCATGACTTCAAGATGCTGATGAACTTCAATGGCAAGGTCCAGACGGCCACCTTCCAGTCGCTGGTGTACGAACAGCAGCCCTTCTACGCTATCGCCCCCTACTACGCCCACAGCGTAACCAACGGGGAGAACGTGACCTGCGGCGACTGTCATCTCCCCGGCAATACGGCCGTACAAGAGTATGACGACGAGGGCATAATTACGGTGGCTACATTCACGGACGGCGAGCTTCAGGGGCCGGTGGGCGTCATCCCGATACCGGAGGACTACGCGGACGCACTCTATTTCGACTTCGT
>JAUWNF010000391.1 GCA_030612785.1 Phycisphaerales bacterium | reverse complement strand
GGCGCTGAGCGGGTATCTTACGCAGGTTCTCGGCGACCCGACGATGTGGCGCGGCATTTGAAAGGGTCTTTATGCGTAAGATACTCATACTCCTACCTGCGTCCGTGGTGATCACCCTGGGCTGTTCCGAGGGTGCCCGACGGTTCTTCTTCGAGATTCCCGACGAGACCAAGGCGGCGGCGGCTGGGGAGGAGACCGCTACTCCGGTCGCGCAACCTCCCGCGGCTGTTGCGCCCGAACCACGGTATGCTTCGGTACACCAACCGTACGCGGAGCACCAGTGCGACGCCTGCCACGACGCTGGACGGCAGATGCGCGTCGTTGAAAACCTGGCTGACGCTTGTGGGGAGTGCCATCAACGCTACTTCGGTGACGCGATCGAGCACGAACCGGTAGCCGGTGGTGACTGCGGCTCGTGTCACCAGGCCCACCGCAGTCAGCACCCACGCCTGCTCAAGGACACGGTGTCGGCGTTGTGTGGGGAATGCCACGACCCGGACGATTTAGGCGAGGAAGGGCACGACGTCCCAAACGTCAAAGACTGCACCGCCTGTCACGATGCCCATTTCGGCAGCGCGCCGTATCTTAAAGTCCAAGGTCCAAAGTCCAAAGTCCAAGGTCACTCAGCACTCAGCACTCAGCACTCAGCACTCAGCAGTCAGCAGTCAGTCGCTTTGACGAAGGAGCACGATCATGCGGAGGAAGATGTCCGTTTCGTCCGGCAGGACACACCATTTGGGGATTCGTCGCGAGCGGAGGGCCGGCCCGAGGTCCTGCGCGTGGTGCGCCGCCCTGAGCGCAATCGTCGTCCTGGGGGGACTGGCGGGCTGCGGCACGAATATCGAGGCCGTGCTGGCGCAGACGGGCAATGCCGCTGCCACGACGTTGTTCGACGCCCTGCTCACCGATTTCGCCAACTCGGTTGCGGATAACCTCGATCAGAACGCTCCTCGGCCGGTGGACGGCGCTGACGGGGATGGCGGGGATGGCGGAGATGATGGAGACGGCGGGGATAACGGTGGTTCCCCCGGGCAGCAGGCCTACACAGACCGCGGCTGCGGTGGGTGTCACGGCACCGACGGCGAGGGCGGAAGCGCTCCCGCCCTGGCCGGCGTAGATCAGACCGACGCTTTGGAGGCGCGGTTCGGCGGTGGCGCCGATCACTTCGGCAGCACCCTGAGCGACCAGGAAATCGCCGACATCACCGCGTGGCTGCTTGGCGACGAGGGTGGCGACGGGGTTGACGGAGGGTTGGATGGCACAGCCATGTTCGCCGACGACTGTGCGGCCTGCCATGGCGACGACGGGGCCAGCGGATTCGCGCCGGACATCACCGGCGTCGATGCCGCCGCTCTGTCCACCGGTCTGGAGTCCGGCGCCCATAGCGGCATCGCGCTGACCGCCGAGGAGGTCGCGGCGATTGCCGAGTTCCTGGGCGGCTAAGTCGCCGCGGCAGCTTTGTCGTGCTCGGTTGAGTGAGTGAACCTGCACCATGGCTTTGCTCCACGATCTGCTCGTTTTGATCGTATTCCTAGGTCCCATCGCGATGGTCGCGTACACCTTGCGAAGCAAGCTGGGGGTGGCCAAACCACCGGACACCGAGTACGGCCCCGCACGCCGGAACACGTTACAGCCGCCGCCATTGTGGACCTTTGTGGTCTGGCTGGGATCGGTGGCGGCGTTGATCTTCCTGCGTGTCCGGGGTGGTTAGGGCGCGGCAGGAGTTGCCGCTACTCGGTGCAGGGATTGCGCGTGCGGCAAGTCTTCACAGCCCGCGGCGACGCAAAACCCCCGCTGGCACATTTCACGTAACACGCTCTCTTTACATAGTTTAGATCGCTGCGCGCGGGTTTCGAGCAGCGTCCGGGCCACGTTGTGGCACGGTAGTTGTCCGGTGACCTGGGCGCGATCGCTTCGCGGCGACCGCGCCATAGGAGGTGTGCGCATGACCAACGCACCGCAAACAGACCTGGACCCGCCGTGTACCGGTCTCCACAGAGAGACCGGCGACTGGAACGACCTGGGACGGCGGATACGTCAAGCAGCCGCGAGAGCGACCGCCGGCGTGCTCTTGAAAAGCGCGCTGACGAGTGCGGCGGATGACCCGTTCTTTGCACCCAGTGCAAGGAGCCCACGGACGACCACGCTCCCGGAAAACTGAGCTCCCGCGTCCGCGCGGGCCGACCTCGTCGCACACACG
Organism: Phycisphaerales bacterium; assembly: GCA_030612785.1. Classification (GTDB taxonomy): domain Bacteria; phylum Planctomycetota; class Phycisphaerae; order UBA1845; family UBA1845; genus JAAEQG01. The sequence continues at coordinate 1,941 of JAUWNF010000391.1, read as the reverse complement.
GCTCGCGCGGACGCAACGGAACCGCTACCATGACCTATGGACTCTGGCTATCAGCAGGTGGTTTACAGATCAACCAGTACCGCCAGGACATCGTCACCAACAATCTGGCCAACGTCGAGACCGTCGGGTTCAAGCGTGACCTGGCGGTGATTCACGAGCGCCCGGTGGAGGCGCAGCAAAACCCCGCCGGCATGCGTTATAGACACCGTCTACTGGACCAGTTGGGAGGCGGTAACTGGGTTCGCCCCACCTACACGACCTTTGAACAGGGAGGGCTGGTGCGTACTAGCAGCGACCTCGACGCGGCGATCGAGGGCGAGGGGTTCTTTACCGTCCGCGAGGGCAACGAGCCGCGCTACACGCGCGAGGGCCGGTTTACCCTCAATTCCGCGGGCGAACTGGTCATGGTGGCCGGTGGGGGGCGCCTCAAGGTCATGGATGAAACGGATCGGCCGATCATCCTGGACCCCAAGGGCGGAAAGATCGCCATCGGCCGGGACGGCTCCATTCACCAGGACAAGGTGCTGGTCGGCAAGTTGGGGGTGGTCGAGTTCGCCGACCGGCAGGCCCTCAAGAAGGTGGGCAAGAACCTGTTCAGGTCCGTGGGCGCGCGGCCGGCGGCACCACAGAACAGCAAGGTGCACGGAGGATTCATCGAGCGCTCGGCCCAGAATCCCATTACCGGGCTGGTGGAGATGATCGAGGCGACCCGCGCCCACCAGTTGAACGCACGGATGATATCCCTGCAGGATCAGACCATCGGCCAGGCCGTCAACTCGGTCGGCCGAGTCAGCTAAGGATGACAACGTATGGCGATTCTCGCATTACACTCGGCGGCTTCGGGGATGAAGGCGCTGGACACGGCGCTGGACGTGACCGCCAACAACCTGGCCAACGTCAACACGGTGGGCTTCAAATCCTCGCGGGTGAATTTCGAGGATCTGCTCTACCAGATTCGGCGGGAGCCTGGCGTGCTCAACGCCGAAGAAGAGCCCATCCCGCACGGTATTCAGGTCGGCCTGGGTGTTGCGGTATCGGGCACACAGTTGAACTTCGAGCACGGCTCCGTGGAACCGACCAGCAACCCGCTGGATTTGATGGTCGAGGGCGAGGGTTTTTTCCAGGTTACGACCATCCAGGATGGTGACCCCATCACGGCCTACACCCGCGCGGGGAATTTCACCAGGAATCTGGAAGGCACGTTGGTCTTGGGCACCACCGAAGGGCCGGTGATGGAGCCACAGATCCAAATACCGACCGATGCAACTGACATCCAGGTTACCGCTGACGGCCAGGTGCTGGTCAGGCAGCCCGGAGCACCCACGCTAACCCCCCAGGGACAACTCGAACTGGCTCGGTTTGTCAACCCAGAGGGGTTAAGACAAATCGGGCAGAACCTCTATGCCGAGACGGAGGCTTCGGGGACACCCGTGACCGGTCCGCCGCAGCAGGATGGCTTGGGCAGCATCAAAGGAAGCTTCCTGGAGATGAGTAACGTCGATCCGGTGCGCGAGCTGATCTCGTTGATTCGTACGCAACGCGCCTTCGAGCTGAACAGCCAGTCGATCCAGAGCGCCAACCAGGCGCTCCAGGTGGTGACCAACATGGCGAGACGGTAATGTTGAACGCGAACATAACATGCAGCGTATGCGTCCTGTTTGTGGTTGCAGCGCCGGTTTCGGCCGACCCGGCACACGGCGGTTCCGTAAAGCTGTGGCGTAACGCGGTGGTGGTCGAGAAAGTGATTCGTCTGGGCGACGTGGCGGAGCTGCGCGGCTTCGACACGGACACCGACGTATCGTTGAAAGACCTGGTACTGACCGCCGCGCCCGATCCGGGGGGTTCACGCATTATCGCCTTGTCCGCCGTCCGCGAGGCCCTGGCGCACTTCGGAGTGAACCGGGCGCAGGTGTATGTAAGGGGTGCGGCGGAATGCGCGGT
>JAUWNF010000609.1 GCA_030612785.1 Phycisphaerales bacterium | reverse complement strand
CGAGGCGTGTGCCCACGCTGCCTCCAACGACCTCGTCCCTCACTCCTACTGCTATGGCGAGCCGGGCGACCCGGATGTTAACGGCCAGCGCAGCGCCGACTGCAACACCAACGGCATCCCCGATGAGTGCGAGACCGACTGCAACACCAACGGGGTTCCCGACGATTGTGATATCTCCGCAGGGACCAGCGAAGACTGCACCGGAAACGGCATCCCCGACGAATGCGAGCCGGACTGCAACACCAACGGCGTGGCGGACTCGTGCGACATTTTGGCCGGTACCAGCCTGGACTGCAACTTGAACGGCGTGCCCGATGAGTGCGACGTCGGCTCCGGATCGAGCCTGGACTGCAACAACAACGGTGTGCCCGACGAGTGCGAACCGGACTGCAACTCCAATGGCATTCCTGACGACTGCGACGTGGACGGCTATGGCGACCTGTTCCTTGCAGGTTCCGGTCCGACCAGAGGCAAGGTCGAGCAGTTCGATTCCGGGTCCGAGGTGTTTCTGGGCGTCTTCATCCCGCTGGAAGATGGAGGCTTGCTCCAACCGCTGGGGATAACGTTTCATCCCAACGGAGACCTCCTGGTGGGAGACGAGGACGCGACGCTCCACACCGTTCGCCGGTACGACGGCGTGACGGGTGACCTCCTGGGCGACTTCGTGGCCGCCCAGGCCGGCGGCCTGTTCAGCCCCTGGGACTTGACCTTCGGCCCCAGCGGCAACTTGTTCATCGCCAATGTGGGCTCCAACGGTGCGAGCACCAACGGCATCCTTGAATACGACGGGCAAACGGGCGTACCGATGGGTACGTTCGCCACCACCGGGCTGGTGGCTCCCTATGGCTTGACCTTCGGCCCCAACAGCAACCTCTTCGTCTGTGACAACCAGACTCGCGAAGTGGTCGAGTTCGACGGTGGTACCGGCGCGCAGGTGGGCGTCTTTGCCAGCGCGGGCGGCGTTGATTTGGCTGGTCCATCGGCTCTGGGGTTCGGCCCAAACGGGAACCTGTTTGTGGCCGATGCCGGGAGCAACAACATCGTCCAATTCAACGGAACGACCGGAGCCCTCATTGGGGATTTCGTCTCCGACGTTGGTGCCTTCGGTGCAGCATCACTGATGGACCTGGAGTTTCGGCCGGACAACCATCTCTACGTCTCCCACAAGGAGACCCGGTCGGTCTACAAGTACGACGATTCGACCGGCGCTCTGATAGCGACCCTCCCGTTCTCGGGATCGGGTCGGGTCAAGCCTTTCCGCCTGGCCTTCCGACCGCCGCTGACCGACTGCAACGGCAACAGCATCCCCGACACGTGCGACCTGGCGGATTGGAACACGGACGGGTACGTGGACCTGTTGGACTACGCCGGATTCCAGCGTTGTTTTCAGCAGTCCACCGCCGAGTGTCTGGCGGCCTTTGATCGGGCCTTGCCCTGCGGACAGGGAATCGACCTGAACGATTACGCGGTGTTCCACACCCAGCTTACGGGTCCACCCTCTGGCCCCTGAGAAGGCGGCACAGATCCGGAAGGCGATGGCGGCGGCGGCGGAGCAAGTGTAGCTCCGCCGCTGCCAGTCGCCCCCGGACGCACCAGAACGCCGTGCAACTGCGGGCGGTTGGCGGGAATGCCGCCGTGACGGTGCCGGCCCCGGACACGATCTACGAGGTCCGATGTCAGGCCGCTAAGAGCGTCTGAACGGCTGCGTTCTGTTGTTTGCGGCGGGTGATGAGCTTAGGTGGGCAGGCGCTCGGGTCGCTCGAAGCGCATCACCACCGTTGAAGGTACGATCGGATACTCCACCCGGCAGCGATGGAGGTCGAAGCGCCGCGCCTCCCACCCCAGTTTGTCGAAGACGTACTCGCACATCTCGGGATACCGAGGAACGTCGCGGCTATACACGCGCCCCAGCCCTTTGCCGAGGTAGGTCATCGATTCGCCGAGGTGCAACTGGTCGGCCTCGGTAAACGGGAATTGCCGGCAGTCCAGCGTACCGCGGAACACCAGGACTTCCGGGCGGATCGGGCCGAACGTGTCCTCGCGGACGAACATGTCCAGGATCAGCGCTTCCGCCGGAACGTTCACGTTGGCACCGACTTCATCGTGGATGTTGTGCTCATCCCGCATGGCAGAACCGACGCTCCGCGTGATCTCGCCCGTGAAGTAGGTCACCGCGGCGGTGTTGCCCAGTCCGTTGCCGAGCATCTCGTCATGCACGACGCCAGGCACCACAGCTACGCGCTGGAACTGCGGGAGAGGCTCACTGCAAAAGCGTCTCAGCAACGGGATTCCACCCACCTCCGGCTGATCACTGATCGGTTCACGGGCCATGGCGCGGCGAAACTGCTGGTCCTCGGCGGCCAGCTGCGACGGAGACACCCCCCAGCGAGCGCTGGCTCGCAGCCAGCATAGGTCTACATGCCCGCAAATCCAGGCAAGATCGACCTGCCCCGCCTCGGCCGAGGGGTGCAGGAGGCCCGCCACCAAGTGGGTCTTGGCCTGCAAACCCCAGACATGGCGATTGGCTCGAAACGCCGCGCGCTTGTGGGCTAACATCGACTGCGGGTCCACTTCGGCGGCGCAATCGTCCAGCATCGTCTCCAGCGCG
>JAUWNF010000285.1 GCA_030612785.1 Phycisphaerales bacterium | reverse complement strand
AGTCTTGTTGCGCTTCTGCCCGCCGGGCCCCCTGGCGCGATAGGTGTCCACCTGACATTGGGTCAGCAGTTCAGCATCGCCCAGCGCCAGGTAGCGCGCGCCCTCGGAGTCGGCGCATTCGCTCAAGGGGACTCGGTCGTCGGTTTCCATCAATCCCATGGTACCTCGCCGAGACGTTGCCCGGCAAGTTGCGCTGCGCGGTTCCGATAACACCGAATCCGGCTCGCGGACACGCCGGGAATGCGCCCGTTCAGATTGCGGACGTGTCACAAGTCGCGCCTGTCATAAACCGATAACCCAGTAAACTTACGCGGACTCTTCCGCAACCCAGGCCGGGGGATGGAGAACCGATCCATGAAGTCATCGCTCACGCGTGTAGTAGCGCTTCGCCCGATAGGTATTGCCGTGGTCGTCGGTTGCCGCGGGTTCACCGGTGGCGGGGACGGAGGCGGTGGAACCGTGCTGCCGGATTCGTCCAGTTCCACGTCAGATCCATTCGGTTCCGCCGGCGGGTTTTTCGCCGATGGCAGCCACGACGTGCCCGACGGCACGCCGGTCGTGGTGGGGGAAGGGTCCGGAGATGGCGATGAAACGGCGAGCCACTTCCGGGCCGTCCAGATCGACCCGGTTTACGAGTCGTCCGCCGGCCCGAAGTTCGTACTGCCCTTCGACATCGACAAAGATGGACTGGTGGACTTGCTCACGGGGTGGAATCAAAGTCAGCCGGTGCAGATTCATCTCCAACGCCGCGACGCGGAAAACAACGTTTACTTCGTCGCCGTCAACCTCGGGGGCACCCACCCGATCGCCGTGATCGGCGACGTGGACATGGCGGATTTCAACGAGGACGGCTGGTTGGATGTGGCCATTCTGGTCAAGGAGACCGGCTCCGTGGGTGCCTGTCCGATCCCCGAGGAACATACCTTCGCGGCGTTGAGTGGCGCGGGAATGGGCGAGGTGCAGATCCTGTTCAGCCCGGGGAACGTAGAGGACATCACCGATGGGGATGCCTGGCGGGAGGTGCGTTTGGAGCGGTCGCAGCGCCCGACCCGGCGTGACGCGGGGGTGGAACAGGCCGTCACCTATCCGGAACTCAACGGCTACACCGGATTAACGGTGGGGGAGATCGACGGGATCAATGGGCCGGACGTGGTCGTGGCTTATAACCCCCCCGTATGTAAATACTACGGCGACGATCCGGACCCCATCAACCGCATCGTGCTTTATCTTAATCCCGGCGGGGAGAACACGGAAGATCCGGGGTCGATACCCCTTTCCGTGACTGCCCGAGCCAGCGGACCGGAACAGGTCAATACCAATGGAGCCGTCACCCTGTCCGGGGGCGGGAGCTTTGCCCGGGTCAGCGCCAGCGGCTTGGGGCCGATCTTCGGCAACGTCGCGTATTTCTGGACGCAGGATGCCGGACCGGACGTCGAGTTGTCCGGGGTCACCAGTGACGAAGCCACCTTCAGGACCCCGCTCACGCCGACGACGCTGACCTTCAAGCTCGAGGTGAGCCACGGCGGTGCGACGGATTTCGACTTCGTCAACGTCATCGTTGGACCGCCGACCAATTTGCCGCCTACGGTGGTGGCCGGCCCGGAGCAGACCGTGGTTCCTAATGAGGACAGCGCGGGGGACATTGACGTGGAACTGTTCGCCGTAGCGAGCGACCCTGACGGCGATAATCTGACCTACGCTTGGACCCAGGTCGCCGGTGAAACGGTGAGCCTGAACGGCGCGGGTTCCGCCAATGCCAACTTCCAGGCACCTCCGAACGGAACCGAGTTGCGCTTCCGCATTACCGTCAGCGATGGCACGTTCAAGGTGTCGGATCTGGTGGTGGTCAATTCCGGGTTCTGGGCCCCGATCCGGCTCGAAGAGGACCTGCCCACCGCCGGCGACGTTTGGATGACCGATGTGGACCTCGATGGCGACAACGACGTCATCTACACGTATCCCGACCGGATGACCGCCAACGTCGCTTGGGCGCGGAATCCGCTGATTCCGCACAGTGCAGGCAGTCCGAGCGGGCCGGAGGCTGTTTTCGAGGGCAACTCGAGCTGGGAGCACCGGCCCGTCGGGCACGTCGACACGTTCGCCAACGTGATCACCCTCGGCGATGTCGATCGCGACGGGTACGAGGACGTGCTGGTGCGTTCGAATAGCGGGATGGTGGTGCAGTGGTTCCGGCATCCCGGGGCCGCCGATCTGGAGCCGATCTTCCCGCCTCCTGACGTCGTGCCTGATCAGAGACCACCGCATTTCAACTTTCCGTGGCAGGTCTACACCATAGCGGAATACGATATCGGCCGGCCGGCGGGCATCGCCATCGGCGATCTGACTGGCGACGGGTTCAATGACATCGCCGTGGCGGCCGGGGGAGCGGTCTGCTGGTACGATGGCAGCCTCGTCGAGAGCGTATACGAACCGTGGGCCGAGAACTTCGTGCTCGACGATACCAAGGCCAACGGGGTCACCGACGACCCCACCGACCCCGATTACCAGGATGACGGCACGGTGATCTACAGTCTCACAATCGTCGACATCGACGGCGACGGCGCCGGCGATATCGTCGCCACCTTCGATCGGCGGGTCGGCAGTGGTCTGGTCGACGACACTTTGATTTGGTTTCGCAACACCATCGGCGACGAGGCGGATGGCGAATGATGGTGCCGGCGACGCCCGCGACGTGACATGAACGGATTTCGGAGATGAAGCACATGAAGGCATGCCCCCATACCGGTTTTGGATTCCTGCTGATCGGGATCATTTTATTCCTCGGTTGCCAGTCGATGTACATCAGCGAGGACGCTGCCACTTCGGGATCGGACTTCGCGCAGCGCGGCGTCGCGGGAAGCGGCTTCTCCGCCGTGCAGATAGACCCGCGCAGCGAGGATTCCGCCGGCCCGGTGTTCGTCGCCGCCGGCGATCTCGACGGGGACTCCCTCATGGACCTCGCCAGTGCGTGGAACGAGTCCCAGCCGGTTCAGATCCACCTGCAACGCCGCAACGCGAACGGCGACATCGCCTTCATGACCGTGCCGCTGGGTGGCACCACGCCGATCGCCCGGGTGGCCGGACTGGAAGTCGCCGACATGGACGACGACGGGCGCCTCGACGTCGTGGTGCTGATCAAGGACACCGGGCTGGTGGCGACTTGCGATGAATCCCGCGACGATTGTGACGTCACCGATAACGGCGGAGTGATCGACGAGGCCGTCGAAGGCGGCATCGCCATCTTCTACAATCCCGGGGATGCAACGGGCACGCCTTGGGACGCAACGGTGCTGACCAACTCATTTCTGGCCGGTCGGGACGAGGGGGAATCGCTCGAACTGGGCGGGTACACGGGGCTGGCAGTGGGTGAGATCGACGGGCTCGATGGTCTGGACATTGTTGTGGCATTCAACTCCGCGGAGGGTGATCCGCAACTGAACTCCATTGACCTGTGGGCCAATCCCGGACCGGGACGGGCACGTAATCCCGACGTCTGGACCCGAGCCGTGATCTACGCGGACCTGCCCGGAGTCGGCGCCTGCCGAATTCTGGACGTGGACCGTGACGGGGACGGGGACGTGGTCTGCACCTATCCCACCGCCGCCAGTACCAATGTCCGGTGGTTGCCCAACCCGCTGGACCTCGAGGAGCGCTCGCGAGTGTACGAGCCGTGGGGCCAACACGCCCCGGTCGGGCAGATTAGTACCGGCGCGGATACCATCGAGATCGGCGACCTCGACGGCGACGGAATCGCGGACATCTTGGCGCGTTCCTCGACCGGCCGGGTGGTGCAGTGGTTCCAGGCACCCGCGTTCCCGCCCTACGACTTCGTACGCAGTCCCTGGCGCGTGTACACCCTGGCGGAGTTTCGCGACCGGGAACCGCGCGCCTTGGCTCTGGGCGACCTCACCGGCGACGGGCGGCTCGAAGTGGCGATCTCCGCTGAGGGAGCGGTTGCCTGGTTCAGTTCGCAGCAAGCGCTGAGCGTATTTGATCAGTGGGGAGAAGCGCTCATCATTGACGATAACCCACCCGACAGCGACGCCGATCCGAGCGCCGCGGACCCCGGCGCCAGTATCACCGACCTGCTCCAACTCCTGACCGATCCGCAGCAGCAGACGCAGCAGGAAAGCACCGTTACCGTGGTCAACAGCCTGCTCATCGAGGATATCGACGGCGACGGTTTAAGCGACATCGTCGGAACGCTCGACCGTGCGGACGGCAGCGGGTTGACCAATGACGCCCTGATCTTGCTGAGGAATCGGCGGATTCGATAGGCGCAAAAAAGCGAAGAGGCAGTATCCGGGCTCTCTACACCGCATACTGCCCCTTCTACCCAGGCTTGGTAGCCGCCTAGTCGGTTTGTTCATTCGGGTGGGACGGTTGCCCGCCCCGCTTCTCTCTCTCCCTTGTGCTCTCTCTCACTCTTTCGGAGGTGTGCGCGCCGCCCAAGCTCTCTCTCTCAGGCTCTCTTTTTGGACAGGCGCACCATGAACAAACCGACGCACTGCAACAAGCAGGTCCATCATACCTGGTTGAAAGCGATTTCCGTTCGCCTGATGCTAGGCCACGTTACCGGCGTGTATACGCGTCTCTCTCTGCCGCGTGGTCTCTCTCTCCTAGTTTCTCTACTCTCCACTACCGAGAATATAGCAGGTCGGATGTGCGAAATCAACCCCTTTTTTGGACTGCGCAAGAGTTTCTGCTCCGATTACACTCACACTCACACCTTCTCACGCCCACTTTCACCAGGGCCCCGCCCTGCTGGGGAATCGTCGCGGCATCAGGCGAAAACGCCCCCGGTGTCGTCGCGACCCAGGCAGCGCAGCACCGCCGCTGGCGCTGGCGACACGTCGGTGACACCGGGCAGGCTCCTTGCCGCTGGGGCGCCTTGTGGTTATCCTGACGACCGCTGTGCGGGCGTAGCTCAATTGGTAGAGCATTAGCCTTCCAAGCTAATTGTTGCGCGTTCGAGTCGCGTCGCCCGCTTTCATAACGACAGGCAACGCCGAGAGTTGCGCATGGCGTGTTTTGCCGGTGGTGATCAGGTCAACCGCGGGGAGGAACAAGACTCTGGCTACGGAGCGCAATTGGCGTTTGGATCCCCACTTGTACGACTTCGTCCGCTACCAACCGTCCTAAGAGCCTCTAACAGAAAAACATTTGGGACAGGTTTTGTAGCCTGTCTCATGACCGGCTGGAAAGCCGGTCCCACATTATGTTGGTTCTCCTCCAATTTAGTTGCTCTCAAAACGTCCCGGTAGGGCCTGTTTGACTTTGAGGGCGAAATATTCGAGATCGTGAAAGCCATAGGCGATCCGTTT
>JAUWNF010000551.1 GCA_030612785.1 Phycisphaerales bacterium | reverse complement strand
GGGCGTGGAAAGGTGGATGGCTGTGGAGCAAGGGTTAATCCCCGGAGGGGATGGCGGAATAGAGCCCAGGGTGAGCGAAGCGAGCCCTGGGTCACAGGGGTGGTGAGGATCTTAACCCCCGGAGGGGGTGACGGAAGGACGAAGCTCGAGACGCTTTCCCACGACGTTCGCGGTGGAGTCCTGCCTTCCGTCGCCCTGTTCAGGGGCTTGACGGCTGCGGGTTCTGCTTACCCAGGGCTTGCTTCGCCTTGCCCTGGGCTTCATTCCGTCGCCTCCTTCGGAGGCTGTGGGGGATGCCACTGCCGGAGCGTACATCTGAGCATACGCTAACAGACGACGAAGAATCTCTACTCTTTTCTCTTCTTGACCTTGTCCCAGTAGAGCAGGGACACCTCTTCGAGGAGCTTCCTTGCTTCCTGATTGCGTCGGTGCGTGCTTGGCGGCGTTTGACTTTGACCCCGCCGATAGCGACGTGGACCTGGCCGACTCCGCCGCGTTCCAGGAGGTCTTTACCGGTCCGTAGACATTGACTGCCCCGGCCGTCGTCAGTTCACGGCTGACGGACTAATAGCGCTCTGCTACAATGGCGAACGGCGACCGGTGGTGCGAGGCACTTGCTCGGTCGGCCGGCGAGGTTTTTGATGGGTGGATTTAAGAACGGCGCGCTTTGGCTTATGGTGCTCGCGGTCCTGTATGGGCTGACCGGTGCGTGGGCGCAGGCCCCGCTCAATCCTCCGCACCTGAGCGAATCCCCCCCGCCAGACCTCGAGCAGATCGACTACGACCAGACCCTGATTCGTCGGCTGGAGGGCAACCCCAATACGCTCAATCCGCTTTTTCGGGGGTCGGCTCCGGAGTATGCGGTACTCGAACTACTCTACGACGCGCCCTTCGTTTTCGACAACCACATGCGCTGGCGCGTCAATGAGGACGTCGTTGAGCGGTACGAAGAATCCGCCGATCATCTCAGCACCACGCTGGTGCTCGAGCGCGGCCTGAAATGGCACGACGGGCACCCGTTCACCGCGCACGACATCGCCTTTTCCTTCGAGCAACTCCGCGACCCCCAGGTGCCAGCCGGTGCGAACAAAGCAAGCCTGGACGCGATTGTCTCTTGCGAGGTCGTCGGAGACTACGAGGTTCGTTTCGTGCACAAGGAGGCTTCACCGGTCGCGCGGGTCAACCTCAGTTTTCCGATCGTTGCCCGGCACGTGTTCGCTCCCGTGAAGGCGGAGGACCCTACGCTGACCAGCAGTGACCTGGCGGTGCGGGCCAATCGCCACCCGGTGGGCAACGGGCCGTACCGTTTCGTGAAGTGGGCCGACGACGAACGCATTGTCCTGGAACGTTGGGACGATTACCCGGGTCCCAAACCCTTCTTCAAGCGCATTGTGCTGCGCATCCTTCGCGATCCCAAGACCACCCTGCTGGCACTGGTCAAGGGCGAGGTTGACGAGATGAAGCTGACCCCCGCGCAGTTCGCGGCGCAGACGTCCAGCCCCGAATTTGCCAAGGTCGCCGTGGCGACTCGGGCCGACCAGTGGGTCACCAACTACATCGCCTGGAACATGGACGGCAGCAATCCGTTCTTCGCCGACGTGCGCGTCCGGCAGGCCATGACCCACGCCCTCGACGTCGAGCAGATCATCCAGAGCGTCTATCGCGGCTTATACTCCCCGTCACGGGGCATCTACCCGCCGGGGGCATGGATGTTCAACCCGGAGGTAAAGCCGCTCGCCCACAGCTTGGCTCAGGCTGGTGACCTGCTGGACAGGAGCGGTTGGAAGATCGATCCGGAGACCGGCTGGCGAACCAAGGAGGGCGTTACCTTTGCGTTTGAATTGCTGTGCCCGCAGGAATCGTCCACCGGGCGGCAGGTGCTGACTTACTATCAGCAGGCCTTGCGCTCGATCGGAGTGGATCTGAAGCTGCGCCTCATCGAGTACGCCACCCTGCGCGACCTGCGCCGGCGCCACGAATTCCAGGCCTACTATGGGGCCTGGGTCACCAGTAACGATCCCGACCAGGACCGCGGCATGTTCCACTCCGACGCCATTGAAGGTGGGGCCAACCTCGTGAGCTATCGTAACAAGCGGGTGGACCGGTTGTTCGACAAGGCCCGGGCGACCTTCGATTTTGCCTGGCGGCAGCAGTGCTACCACGACATTCACCGGCTAATTTACGAGGATCAGCCGTTCACTTTCGTCAGCGTCAGCCCCAGTCTGTGGGCGCTCAACAAGCATCTCCGCGGTGTGCGGTTCGGCCCGCGAGGCCCGTTCTACTGGCACCCCGGCCCGCGCGACTGGTGGGTCAAACGCGGCGCCCCGCTGCGCACACCATAGAATTGACCTGCTGCTGTTATCGCTGATGGCGCCGATTCGGGCCGGTCATTCGGCGCCGCCACTGGAGACGGTGGCCCCAGTCCGGCGTGACATCATCTTGGCAGCTATTAACCATCCCAGCAGGGCGAGGGCGAAGAAGACGGGCAGTGCCATGAATGATCTCGCCGGTCTGATGTCACGAATGCCGGAGGAGGGACTCGAACCCTCACCCTGTTGCTAGGACGGGTTTTTGAATGCCGCGCGTCTGCCAATTCCGCCAATCCGGCGCCTTATTTGACAATGACTTATGGCTCCCCTGGTTTTTCTGTGCGCCTTACGTGCGTTTTTTCGCTTGACCAGGCCACCACCCAGCAAAAGGGAGTATATCGGCTGGGGCGCAGGCGTAAAGCACGGTGGGGGCGGGGTCGCCGCTGGCGTAGCTCGTAATCGTCGAGTATACTCATGGGGTACGCTCGTGCGGCGTCATCCGGCTGGAAGCGGTCCGGCCTCCGGCGAGCGGTGCGACTGAATACGCGGCTTAGCCACGACGCGCGTGGCGGGTAGGCGCTGTGGTTACGATGGCTCGGGCCGTCGTCGGCGAAATGCGAAGGACCCCATGGTAGATTACAACCTTATCAACGAACTGGAGTTCGACGAAAGTCGGGAAATGGAGAAGCTGTTCGGCAACGCCTCCGACGAGCAGATATCGGCCACCTTGCTCAGCGGGGACCAACACGAACATACCCCGGGCACGATCCTTCAAGGG
>JAUWNF010000607.1 GCA_030612785.1 Phycisphaerales bacterium | reverse complement strand
CTGCTATCGGCAAAGCTGATCCGCCCTGCATTTGATCCGCACGGACGCCAGTGTCTCAACGAGCCTAAAGCTGCCTGACTTCCGGTGTGCCTGTGCGAATATTGACCTCGCCCTACACGACCCGGAGCTGATCGCACTTCTTCGGCAGGGCGTCCCGGACGACGCTGGTAGGTCCCGGCCCCTGCAGATGACGAGATCGGGTCGGTCTGCCCACTAAGCATTGTCCACGCCCAACTCGGTCATCTTCTCGCGTACGTGCTTAAGGACAGTAGACTTAGCTTTGTAGACTTAGTTGGCGCTCAGGCCAAGGCGGCTGCAAATCTCCTTTACCGAGCACTCGTCGAACATCAGCATATGGAACGTCTTGAAGTTCACCTCCGACACCAGCCCCCAAATCTGCTCGCAGCAATACTTGAGGTGTTCGGCCTTCCAATGTTGTTCCCACAATTCGTCAGGGGACGGATGATGGCCCTGCAGAGCCCAGATCTCGTCGCTATTACCGATTCTCTCGCGGCGTTTGCGCAGCAAATCAATGACTTTTCGGTGAGCGATCTGGTAGAGCCAGTTCTTGAACCCGCCTTTTTCCTTGTCGTAGTCGAACGTGGGAATCTTTCGCGTAACGACCTCGAGACACTGATCGCGGACTTCCTCGGCATCCTCGCGCGACAGTCCTCGGCCTCGTGCGTAGCGGTACAGCAGTGGAGCGTAGAGCCGGTGGAATTCGCTCCACAACGCCGCGGTCCCTCCGTCTCTGTTGAGAAGGGTCGAGTGCGTGGTAACCATGATCGCTAGAGCATTTCTCTATTTTCTATGCCGATATTGCCGATGAGTTTTCTGCCAGGATGGCGGGAGGACCCAGGCATGAGGCCATATTCGATGGATTTGCGTGAGCGGGTAGTGGCGGCGTGTGATGCCCGTGAAGGTTCGCGCGAACAGATCGCCAAGCGGTTTGGGGTCAGTGATCGGTGGATTCGCAAGTTGCTGCAGCAGCGGCGTGAAACCGGCTCGATCGCCCCATTGCCCCAGAACCCGGGTCGCAAGCGGGCTCTGAACGACCGGCAGATGGAACGACTGCGTCGTCTGATTCACAAGCGGCCCGATGCGACGTTAGAGGAACTACGGAAGTCGTTGGGCGTGAAGATCAGCATCGCCGCGTTGCACCGGGCGGTTCGGGCATTGGATCTGACGCTAAAAAAAAGTCGCTCGTGGCGGCGGAACAGAAGCGCCAAGACGTAGCCGATCAACGGCGGCGTTGGAAGCAGGCGATCGCGGACGTGGATCCGTCTCGCCTGGTTTTTATCGATGAATCCGGGGCAAAAACGAACATGACTCGTTTGTATGGCCGAGCGCCGCGCGGAAAGCGTGTGATCGAACATGCTCCCGGCGGACACTGGTGTACGACGACGATGCTGTGCGCGTTGCGCTGCGACCGGATCGAAGCCCCCCTGGTTATCGAGGGGGCGATGGATTCGGTGGTCTTCCGGGGCTATGTCGAACAGATGTTGGTACCTACGTTGCATCCCGGCGACGTGGTGGTCATGGATAACCTCGCGCCACACAAGACGCGCGGGGTACAAGAGGCGATCGAGGCGACAGGCGCGACCGTACGCTACCTACCGCCCTACTCGCCGGACTTCAATCCGATCGAGTCGATGTGGTCGAAGGTCAAACAACACCTTCGCTCGGCCGCCGCGCGAACGCATCGCCGTCTGGTGAACGCCGTGGGCAAGGCGTTACGCTCCGTGACCCCAAACGACTGTCGCGGTTTCTTCACCGGATATGGATACACCGGCACACAATATCGGAACATGCTCTAGCAGACACAACATTAAGACTGTCTTACCGGCAGCAACCTCTCAGCACGATCGGATGAGCAGGGAATGATACGGACCACCCCAACGGGCGACCCATGATCGGCTTCGAATGTAGATTAACGCCAGCGTCTTGTGATGAACAAACCGCTGAGAGCAAGCAGGGAAAGCGTCGCAGGTTCGGGGATGGGCGCTGCCTCGATAATCAGTGATGCTGATTCCAGTTCTCCCCAAGGAGGTTGTTCGAACATGGGCCCGAAGAGCACCTCCTCCAGGCTTACCTGGCCCGTAGCGTGTCCGTCGAGCAAGAAATCCCATGTTGCCCCCCCGCTCGGTCCAAACTCAAACTCACCTGCAAAAGGCGCCGGCCAAGGCCACGTTGCCGCGCCTAAGCTCGGTGTTGCCGCTACCCAAATTCCCGCCTCCGCATCGAGATACGCCTCAAAATGCTGCTCCACCAGACAGCCCGTGTAAAGACCCTCGCCAGCCATTATCAGCCCCACGGCTCCGAATCTGACCTCCAGCACTTCCGACAGAGCTATGCCCAAGTCGAATTCAAAGGGCACCTCCTCCGGGCCGTAGGGGTAATGCCCGGTTACCGCCAGGGGGACGACAAACGTATCAGCACGTGCATTCGTATGAATGCCAAACGCCAGGACCATCGCCGCTACTGTCGAAACTCGGCCCATCTCTCTCCCTTTGCCAGTCAAACTGGTTGAGTGCTATTCTTAGTTGAAATTCCAAGAGATCGGCTCCATGAATGATGGTTGTGTTTTCGTAATCCATCAAACAAGGAGCCGAGCAATGAGTAG
>JAUWNF010000661.1 GCA_030612785.1 Phycisphaerales bacterium | reverse complement strand
GCAAGAGGCCTACAAGGTCCTCAGCGATTCACAAAAGCGCCAGGAGTACGACCGGTTAGGCCGGGACGGAGTAGGCCAGTGGCAGCAGCAACCGCACGGACAGAGGGTTTATACCTGGGGCGGCGGTTCACACGGCGGCATGGACGACTTGGAGGACTTGTTTGCCGCGTTCGGCGGGGGCGGCGCGCAGGGCGGGGCCAGTGTGTTCAGCAGTTTTTTCGATCGGATGGGCGGCGGGCGGCGCGCGGCGGTGGCCCCACGCCGGGGAGCCGACGTGGAACAGAACCTGCCCCTCTCCTTCGAGCAGGCCATACGCGGAACCACTATCGACCTGACCATCCGCAACAGCGCAACTGGACGGCAGGAAACCTTGAGTGTCAAGATCCCACCCGGCGTCGAGAACGGCAAACGCATCCGTGTCCGCGGAAAGGGGCATCCGGGAGAAAACGGTGGTCCCACAGGTGATTTACACTTGGTCTGCGCGGTGCAACCGCATGAGTATTACGAACGCCGTGGTTATGACATTCACGTCGAAGTCCCCGTGACCCTGACCGAGGCGGCATTGGGAGCGAAGGTGGACGTGCCCACCATCGACGGCATGATGACCTTGACCGTTCCGCCCGGAACCAGCGGCGGGGCGAAGCTGCGCTTGCGGGGTAAAGGTGTTCCGCACGGCAAGTCAGGCCAACGCGGGGACCAGATCGCGACTATTCGCGTGACCGTGCCCAAGGACCCGACCCCCGAGCAGAAACAACTGCTCGAAGCCCTTGCCAAAACCCTGGACGAGAACCCGCGGAAGGATTGATAGCCTCGGTCGGCTGGGCGACGTGACCAGTGCTGCTTTCGGTGATTCGGCCTCGTAGCGGCCTGCGTCTCGCAGGCCGAACGGCCGGCGGGGCCGCCGGCCGCTACATCGACGACGAGACTTTCTCTAACCGAAAACGGCACCAAGAGGTTGTGGGGTGCTTGAGAACGGACCGTTGATGACAGTACGGGTGTCCCTAATGTTGGTTGCGCAGCCCCCACCGATCGGTGCCGCAGGAGCCGCTACGGAGGGACTGCACCGCTCCGCCGGGCTTTACGCAGCCGTGTTCTACGGGGTCATTCTGTTGCTGATTCTGGCCTTCGGCTGCTGGGCGCTGCTGCGCATAAGTCGCCGGTACCAGGAGCGCTTGCGGCGCAAGCCGGGGAAGCCCACGCCGGTTCCCGACGTTTGGAGCATGCACCGATCACAGGAGGAAGCCGACACGCACCAGCAGAACGAGGAGCCCGACTATGAGCCGTGAGCACGGCGTGGCCTTGGTGACCGGGGCGGCCAAACGGGTGGGACGGGCGATCGCGCTGGAGTTGGCCGCGCACGGGTTCGACGTGGCCGTACACTACCATCGCTCCACGGACGAAGCGACCCAAGTCGCCCGGCGGATCGAGGACCTCGGGCAGCGCGCCTGCCTCGTACCGGGTGACCTTTCCCAGCCGGAATCCTGGGGGCGAATCGTCTCCGCGTGCATCGACGCCCTGGGCCGGCTGGACGTCCTGGTCAACAACGCGGCGGTTTTGGACTCGTTGAGGCTGTCTGATTTCGACCCCACGTCATGGGAGCGAACCATGCGGGTCAACTTGACCGCGGTGGCGGGTTTGTGTCATCACGCGGCGGAGTACCTACGGGCGCGCGGTCGGGGGTGCATCGTGAATCTCGGTGATATCGCCGCCGAGCGGCCCTTCCAACGGCATCTGGCCTATTCGTGCTCGAAGGCGGGCATCGCAGCCTTGACTAAAGCCCTGGCTGTCGAATTGGCCCCCGAGGTCCGTGTCAATGCCGTGTCACCGGGAATTGCCGCGTTCCCCGACGATTGTGACCACGAGACCCGCGAACACCTCACCGCGCGAATCCCCTTGCGACGCGCGGGGACACCGGAAGACATCGCCAAGGCGGTGCAATACCTGATCGCCGACGCCCCCTATGTCACCGGCCAGATCATCCGGGTGGATGGGGGGCGCAGCGTGGCGTGGTAGCAATCCAACCCCCATCCCGGGAGGGGCTGTCGATCTAATGTGTAGCGTCGCCCCTTGTGGGCGGCGCACCCATGGTTTTCGTCACGCGCAAAGTCGTCACCCGC
>JAUWNF010000130.1 GCA_030612785.1 Phycisphaerales bacterium | reverse complement strand
ACCTTGACACCCACCTCGCTCGCGGAAATCGGGATGACCCAGCGTCTGGGCTGCCCCGTCTCCTCGCTCCGCTCGAACCTCTCCAGCAATTCCTCGGTTACCGGCGTCAGGGAGGCGCGGCCTCGTTCGGCAACAGTCGGGATGAACTGGCTCTCGCGAAGGAGGCGCCGTAGAAAGGGGAAGAAGCACAATGTGGTTTTCGCCTGCCCAAGCGGCTGATTGCGCGTGACCGGATGCAGGAAGAAGTACTCGACAAACTGAAATGTCACCACGCCATGGCGATCGAAGAACTCGCGCAAACGGTCGCTCGCTCGCTTATGACAGCCGAAGGCAACGACCTCGAACTTCGCTCGGTCACTGTAGTCCCACTGCACCTAGCCACCTCCACAGTGATTTGCCTTGGCGATGCAGAGTAGTCTAGAACCTATGCATGTGAGCCGAGCGATATCCAGGCCGGCGGTCCGGAGTTCCGAGCGAAGCTCGGAGGGCGAGAACCAATGCGAGAAGCAGCAGTGATCGCTGCCATCCGAACAGTGTCTCCAGAGGACCAAGTCGCCGTTTTCCGGCGAGGACCACTGTGGGTCAATATGGCGGTCTTTCGTATACCCGCTCCTCGGCAGAACCTCGGTCTCGAGGTAGTCTCGGCTGAAGACCGACAGCATAAGGACGCCTGTCGGTGCGAGGGTATCCCGAACCTTACGCAGCGTCTCCTCCCGAAGTCGGTGCGAGCCGCCAACCGCGTCACCGACTAGGTTGCCCAGCGTGTTGTTCAGGCAGAGTATCGTGTCGTACTCTTCGTTGGCCGGCGATTCCCATTTGAGGATGTCACGTTGCAGGAGGCGGATTTGCTTCGTGAGCTTGCCGTTCGCAACACGCGCGCGCGCTCGCTCAATCATGCGGGGCGAGAAATCGAGCCCCAGCGCCCGAACGGAAATGAGCTGAGGTAGATGTTGCAGGGCCCATCGCGCCAGTTCGATAAGGTGAATACCGACCCCACAGCCGAGATCAAGCATGCGCATCTCGTTTCCGGCGAGCGGAACGGCATCCATGTGCTCAAGCTCCGAAATGAGCTCCGATGCGTCTCCCCAGAAAGGGTCCATCGCTGGATAGGTCGGTGCGCAGTCGTCAAATAGACGCCTAGACTCCTCTCGAAACGACCAGGGCGCGTGCGTACGCTCCGCTGCACTTGTTGGCGAAACCTCTAACGGACCGCCGGGGGATATCCTCGTGGGCTCGGTCACTTGCATGTGGACCCTCACTTTTCGTAAGGCACGAAACGCCCCTCACGTACCTCCATGAACTGAGGTTGCTTCACAACCTCATTGTTAGCTCCAAACGATGTCTTACCTGCCACACCGTCGTACTCGGATATCTGGCGAATCCGGTCCGCGATCCTGTCTGGAGAGTACGGGGGCTTGCTAGCTCCAATCGCTGTGGCGATGATACCCAAAGCGTCGTACGCATGGGCAGCAAATACAGTCGGGGCGGCGCCGTAGGCCTTCTCGTATGCGGATGCAAATCGTTTGACTGTGGGGGCGCCGGCCTGCGAATCATAGAATGGCCGCGTGAAGATAACGCCCTCCGCCGCCGGACCGGCGAGCTTTAGCAGTTCGGGCTCATCGAAGCTTACGCAACTCAAGATCTGGCCGCCGAAGCCAAGTTCGCGGGCCTGGCGCAGGATCGTCGCGAATTCTTTGTAGTAGCCTAGGAGGTAGAGGGCCTGTGGGTTGCCACTAACGATCTTCGTGATTTGAGCGCGAAACTCCGGTGTCGCTGCGAGATAGGACTCGGCTGCCGTGATCTCGCCCTGGCGGGCGCTGAACGACCGGACGAACGCGTCTTTCAAACCGACCCCGTACTCACCGTTGTCGTACAGTATCGCGACCTTGTTGATGTGCAGCGTCTCTGTGACGAACTGTGCCATCGCAACCGCGTCAAAGGTGTCGGAGGGCCAGTTGCGGAAGAACAGTTTGCTACTTCCCGACAGCTTTGGGCTGGATGCCGAGGGCGAGAAGAGTAAGCATCCCTCGGCGTCAGCGACGGGAACCATCGCAAGCGCGACTGAACTGAAGACGCCCCCGATAACGATGTCGATGTCGTGTACACTCGTGATCTTCTTTAGCGCGGCAATGCCGGTGCTGGGCTTTCCAGCGTCATCTTCGAACTGTACCGAGAGCGGCGCCCCTCGCACGCCTCCCTCGGCATTGATCTCCCGAACGCCCAGTTCGATTGCGCGCCGCATATCCTGCCCGTACTTTGCGCCGTCACCCGTGAGGGGCAGGACCGCGCCGATCGCGATGGGTGTTTCACCGGCAGACGACGGACCGCTTGGTGAGGGTTTGTGCTCCTCTTTCCGTTCGCACGCCGCGACAGTGAACAGCGCAAGCACGCCGATTCCGACCCAGCTCAACTGACGAACTCGGGATGTCATCTCGCATCCTCCTATTCTGGGCACACCCTACTCGCAGACTCAGAGCAGCTTACCCTCCAGACGCCACCGCGTCACGGGCGTCGGGCCCTTCAGATCGCATTCTGGGCGACCAGCCCCAGCGAGCCGCCGTCACTGCCCGTGTTGGCTCCGCGAACCTCACCCTGGCCTAACGCCCGTGGCGAGCACAGTTTACCAGGATAACAGCCCTCAACAAGTCGAGGTCTTGGCCGGGCCCGTACCGTGTGAGGTTCCCACGCTCGCTCACTGGGGAACCGCGATAGCCCCGCCCTCCATCCTCGCCAGCCATAGCCGCCGCACAGCGCCAGCCGCGCGAGCGCGCCGGAAGACTGGCGCGTTGGCCAACTTCACCGGAGCACGGGCAACGACGGCCTGCTGGAGGACCACGTCCTCCTCCTGATCGTGGCCCTGCAAAGGCGGGCGAATGGAGCCGGCAACCGAGCTCGCGCCTGTACGGGGCGGCACGAACACGTACAATTAGCCCTTTTGGGCAGTCTCGTGGACGGCTCGATGCCGCCGGACGTCCTCCCTTCTCAGAGCTGTCTTGGGCAAGGAAGGTGCGAATGTGTCGCCGCAAATCCGGCCAGGACATGTAATCAGCGGCCCCTTCCTGCCCGAACCCATCGAGGTCATCGCCGCGATCGAGATGGGCAGCTCGATCAAGCTGATCGGGAAGGGGCTCAAGTCCGGGCTGGCGCACGACCCGATCCTCTCTCCCGATCAAGTCGCCGTTCTGCAGGTTTCGGCGGAGCGAGAGCCGTTCGATGCCGATCCGCGGCTGTTTCGGCTTGGTGTCGAGGCCCATCGACTCGGGTTGGCTTTCGAGTATGACCCGTACTTTTCGCTCTCCATCGCCCGGGTTGCCCCGCTCCCGCATCAGCTTGAAGCGGTCTACGACTACTTCCTTCGGCTCCCACGCATTCGGTTCCTGCTCGCCGACGATCCCGGCGCCGGCAAAACGATTATGGCCGGGCTCCTGTTGAAAGAGATGAAGGCACGCGGCTTGGTTCAGCGCACGTTGATTGTGACCCCTGCCAATCTGAGCTTTCAGTGGCAACGCGAGATGCGGGACAAGTTCCGCGAGCGATTCGAGGTCATCCGTAGCGACGTCTTACGCGCCAACTACGGCCTCAACCCATGGCAGGATCGCGACCAAGTGGTCACATCCGTTTCGTGGGTCTCGCGCATTGAGGACGCGCGAGAAAGCCTCTTTCGTTCACGGTGGGATCTCATCATCGTGGACGAGGCGCACAAGATGAGCGCCTATGCGGACGACCGCAAGACGCTCGCCTACCGGTTGGGAGAGTCTCTGTCGAAGATGACGGATCACTATCTCCTCATGACGGCCACTCCGCACAAAGGTGACCCGGAGAACTTCCGCCGGTTCCTCGCGCTTCTCGACGCGGACGCCTACGGCAGCGTTGAGAGCCTGGAAGAGGCGATGCGCAACAACGACGCGCCGTTCTATCTCCGTCGCATCAAGGAAGCGCTCGTGACCTTTCCCGACCCCGACACCGGAGAGGTCAAGCGGCTCTTCACCAATCGCGAGGTGCGAACCGCTGCGTTCCAACTCGACGGTGACGAACTCGATTTCTACGACCAGCTCACGCGCTACGTCGAAGATCAGTCGATTCAGGCGTCGGCCGAAGACTCGGCGCGCGGCCGCGCTGTCGGTTTCACGATGGCCCTGCTTCAGCGGCGCATGGCGTCCACAATCTACGCCGTCCGCCGCACGCTCGAACGCATGCGTGACCGTCGGCAAAGAATCCTCGAAGACCCAGAGGCCTATCGTCATGCACAGATCGAACGACGCCTGCCGGATGACTTCGAGGACCTGCCAGAAGAGGAACGCGAAGAGATCGTCGCGGAGCTGGAGGAAGTCGTCGCGTCGGTGAACCCGGA
Organism: Phycisphaerales bacterium; assembly: GCA_030612785.1. Classification (GTDB taxonomy): domain Bacteria; phylum Planctomycetota; class Phycisphaerae; order UBA1845; family UBA1845; genus JAAEQG01. The sequence goes on along the minus strand of JAUWNF010000130.1, from coordinate 3,968 downwards.
AGACTTGAGGGCTGAGATTGCCCGGCTCGATGTGCTCATCGACCAGGCCCGAGTTCTGGAACGCCGCGAGGTGGAATCCAAGCTCACGAAGCTCCGGGCGGTCCTGAATGAACTCGACATCTTCGCTGACCGCGACATGAAGCTGATCGTCTTCACCGAGCACAAGGACTCGCTCGATTTCCTCGCCGGTGACGGGAAGGACGGCCGCCCCCTCGGCAAGCTGGTCGAATGGGGCCTGGATGTCACCCAGATCCACGGCGGCATGAAGATTGGCGACCGCGACACGCCGGGCACGCGGATTTACGCCGAGCGCGATTTCAAGGAATCCGCACAGGTACTCGTCGCCACGGAAGCCGCCGGCGAAGGCATCAACCTGCAGTTCTGCTGGACCATGATCAACTACGACAGCCCGTGGAACCCGGTCCGGCTGGAGCAGCGGGTTGGCCGCATCCATCGCTACGGCCAGGAACGCGATTGCACGATCGTCAACTTTGTCGCCGAGAACACGCGCGAGGGGCGCGTACTCCAGAAGCTCCTGGATCGGCTGCGCGAAATCCGCAGAGAACTCGGCACCGACCAGGTCTTCGACGTAGTCGGCGAGATCTTCCCTTCGAACCTGCTGGACCGCCTGTTCCGCGAGCTATACGCCCGCCGCATGGACCTGCCCAGCCTGGAGGACCGCGTTGTCCGCGAAGTCGATACGAGCCGATTCCGCAGCATCACGGAATCCGCCCTCGAAGGCCTCGCGAAGCGAGAATTAAACCTCTCCAACATCGTGGCCAAATCCATCGAGGCCAAGGAGCGACGCCTAGTTCCCGAGGTAGTCGAACAGTTCTTCGTCGAAGCCGCGCCCATTGCCGGCGTCACGGCAAAACCGGTCGCCAAGAACGCCCACGTGTACCGCCTCGGGAAACTCTCGCGGGCGTTGCTTCCCGTCGGTGATCGCCTGGAACAGCGCTATGGCCGACTCGGTCGCGAATACGCCGTGATCGCGTTCGACAAGGAGGAGCTGAAGCGGCAGCCGGCGCTGGAGTGGGTCACACCGGGGCACCCGCTCTTCGAAGTCGTTCGGCACGACGTGCTGGGCAAGACAGAGAACCATCTGCGGCGCGGAGCTGTCTTCTTCGACCTTCACCGCACCGAGCCCAGCCTTCTGGACTTGTACGCCGCCTCGATCCGCGACGGCCGCGGCCAGACGTTGCATCGCCAGCTCTTCGTCGTGGAGACGAGGCTCGATGGCACGCGAAAGCTCCGCGCGCCGACCGTATTTCTCGACGTCTCGCCGGCGCCGACGCGCACCGCGGTCCCCGATTGCGACGTCGCCGTGTACGACCGCAACGCTTCTGAGTCGTTCCTGCTAGAAGCACGCTTCCAGCCGTGGCTTGCGGAGACGGTTGACGACCGGCACAGGCAGCTCGCCACGGTTGCGCGGCACGTCGAAATCAGCCTGAACGCCTTGATTGACCGCCAGCAGCGACAGCTCGCCGACTACCTAAACCGCCAAATCGCCGGCCAGACCGTCACCGGCCTCGACGGGCTCATCGCCCAAGCGGAGCAGCATCTTGATGACCTCAACAACCGCCTCGACTCGCGCCGGCGGGAGATCGAACTCGAACGCCACTGCACGATTGCAGACGTGACCGAGCTCGGCCGGGCGTGGGTGCTGCCCCATCCGGACCGCGACAAGCCCGAAGTCGCCCGCATGGTCAGTGACTCGCAGATCGAGCAGATCGCGGTCCGCGTCGCCATCGAGCACGAAGAGGCCCGCGGCTTCAAGGTGGAAAGCGTCGAAGCGCAGAATCGCGGGTTTGACTTGATCTCCCGCCGACCCCATCCTGAAGATCCGAACACCGCTGTCGAGGTGAGGTTCATTGAGGTGAAGGGCCGCGCCGGCGTCGGTGAGATCGCCGTAACGACGAACGAATACCGCTCGGCGGAGCGGCTGAAAGACGATTACTGGCTCTATGTCGTGTTTGATTGCGCGTCGACACCCAAGCTGCACGTCGTCCGCAATCCTGCGCGCCTTGGCTGGCGCCCAATCGTAAACGTGGAGCATTACTCAGTTGATTCCGCGGCTATCATGGCGGCGGCTGGCCCGTCCGCGCGATCAGGAGAAAACGATGGCTCCGACTCGTGAGCACCTGCTTGGCAAGCTCGCCAGCACAATCACAGACTATCGCGAGGGTGAAGTTCCGGCCCCGGACGCGGTTCATGTAGAGAAATGGGTCAGCCAGTTTCCGGTGGATTCACAGGTCGGCATTCTCACCGAGCTGTGCCATGTATTTGAGCGGACCTACATCTCGCGGGCAGACACGCTGGAGTTCCTGAAGACCGTCGCCACTTATTCGAAGTTCTGCGGAGATAACCCGAAGGGCTTCTGGAAACGGGCGTCGCTGCTCGACTGCCAAGGCGGTGGCAACAGCCAGAAGGAAATGTTAGCTCTGTTTCGAGGGGTTGCAGAGGACCAGCTAGGCTTCGCGCCTTCGACGAACGTACCAGAGAAAGACCTTTACGTTTACATCGACGATGGCATCTTCAGTGGTCTGCGGGTTCTTCAGGACCTCAAGAAGTGGATCACGGACTCAGCCCCGCAGGCATGCGAGCTAAGAGTCATCGTTGCAACTCTCCATACCGGCGGACAGTACTACGCGAGCAAGAATCTCGCCAAGGCCGCTACGGAGTCGGGAAAGAAGATCACGTTCGCATGGTGGCGTATCCTGGAGATCGAGAGCCGCAAGGCGTACAGAAACGACTCCGATGTGCTCTGGTCGACAGCGGCCCCTACAGGTGAACTGGGGGATGCATACGTCCAATACATCACGCACGAAGAGCCAACCTACGATCTCAGTCTTCGCTCCCCTGGTTCGATCGGCGGAAACAAGTTCTTCTCGTCCGATGCGGGGCGCGTACTACTGGAGAAGGAACTCTTGGATGCAGGTCTCCGCATCCGTGAGATGTGCCCCAACCTGCCGGAAGTTGCCCGACCACTTGGTTTCACCGGCCTGAAGACGCTCGGCTTCGGTGCGATCGTGGTGACCTTCCGCAACTGCCCGAACAACTGTCCATTGGCATTTTGGGTTGGTGCTCCCTGGTATCCACTATTCCCCAGGAGCACGAACAGTGACGCATTCATGAAGAGGCTGATCGAGTCATTCCGGCGCAGAAAGGCTGGGAAGGAATGAGGGTGATGACCGATCCCAGCCAAGTACGGACGTATCGCCGCGCGGAATGCGTATCATTCCGCAGCACGAAGGAGGAGTTTGGCGGCCTTTCCAACATGGCTGGCGGTTATCCCCTGCGCGTTGGCGGTGTGCTGGTCCCGAGTGCGGAAGCCCTCTATCAATCGTGTCGCTTCCCGCACGCCCCGCAGATTCAGCAGAAGATCATCGACCAGAAGAGCCCGATGACGGCCAAAATGGTGAGCAAGCCACATCGGCACGATACACGGCCCGATTGGATGCAGATTCGCGTCCGCGTCATGCGGTGGGTGCTGCGCGTCAAACTCGCCGAGCATTGGTCCAGGTTCGGCGACCTGCTCCTGGCGACGGAAGATCGGCCGATTGTTGAGGATTCACGGAAGGATCCGTTCTGGGGGGCACTTCGTCAGGCTAACGACATGCTCGTCGGCATGAACGTGCTAGGGCGCTTGCTGATGGAGTTGCGCGAGGAGATCAAAAGCCCGGACCGGGATTCACTTCGCACTGTCGCACCGCCGCCGATTCCGGATTTCAGCCTGCTAGGGCAACCAATCGGCGAAGTAACGGCTGGGCGCAAGCGAAGCGAGGTCGTCGATCCGGACCTTGCAGCGACGACCGAAACGCTATGGAGCACTGCATTCCATGATGCCCAGGCGCAGTCGGCACAAGTTACAGCCGGCGCAGAAGAACATCCGACCGTCGAATCCCCAGCGAGTGGCAGCCGAATGACTCAATACCCGAAGAGATTGATCGAAGTTGATCTGCCCATTG
>JAUWNF010000509.1 GCA_030612785.1 Phycisphaerales bacterium | reverse complement strand
CAGATACTGGTGGCGGCGGGGATGATATCAGTCGGATGGCAGGGGTCAGCCTTCCAGTAAATGTCGTTGTAGTCCATCGCCCGGATGGCCAGCGCGTTAAACACCGCGGCGTTCACCGCCGAGGTCCGGTGTCCCGTGCCGATGCAGGTGCAATGCGCGCTGCCGCCCATGACGGCGATGTAGCGTTGCAGCATCTCACAGTCTTCCTGCCGGTACCCGCCCAGCCCGCAGACGATCGACTCGTAGAAGAAGCGCTTGGCCGAGTCGATCTCATCGCCAGTAAGGTCTTCGTACTTCAGATTGCTCGCCCATTCGCTGAGCGTCATCGTAATGGTGGACATAGGGGAATCCTCAATCTGTGGTTTGAGTATCGTTCCCAATAGTCCGCGAAGCGGACGACGGAATAAAGCCCAGGGCGAACCCTTGACTTGCGGCGCAGCCGCGGGTCAAGGGCGAGCCCTGGGTGACCAAAGCCCAGAACCCGCAAGCCCCTGACAGGGCGACGGAAAACGGGGGTAAAAACATGAACGCTTTCGGAAACACTCTCAAGGTGCATCAATCCGCCACCCCCTTCGGGGGTTGGGGATTCTACCAACCCCTATCCCAGGGCTCGCTTCGCTCACCCTGGGCTTTATTCCGCCATCCCCTTCGGGGATTCCTTTTTCCTCTTGCTCCCCTTGCTTGCCCAGCCACGGACGCCGGTTCGGAGCTACTCGTCAGTGTACGGCCCGCGTCCGATCGTCCCAAGAATCCTATACGCAAGTCGCTCCCTCAGTTTTTGGGGCGTCTCCCACACGATGTGATTCAACTGCTTCGTGTCAAAATGCGCCTCTTTGAACGAATCTCGCCGGCAACAGTTCACAACCGGGATACCCCGACCGCGCGCAATCCCGGCTTCGTAGTAGACACCGTTGCGGTGCCCTGTGAAATCAGCTACGAGGAAAGGCGCGACGAGGATGTCCGCCAGAATCTTGTCCATGATGTACTCGTTGTGTTCCTCCAGATCGACGCGCGTCGCGTGGTATCCTGCGTCCTCGACACCTGGGAGAATCCCATCGTCGTACGCCGATTTCATCGCGGAGCGGGTCTCATCGTCTTCCCCGAACCACATTGCGACAAATGCCGGATTGCGCTCCGATGAACCCCCACGTGTCAGGTCGGCAAACCGTTCCCATCCCTTTGGCGTGAGCTGAACTCCACCAGCGGCGCCCGGGGATCCAACCGTGACCTTACTCTGCTTCTCAAGAGCTCGTATGTACCATGTCCCCTCAATGGAATCCCGCGCGAACAAGACGCTTGAGGTGAGCTTCGCCATATTCAGCGGTGTGCCGGGATCGTCCTTCTGCAGCCTGCCGAGATTGGCGAGGACTCGGTCCAGTCGCTCCGGGACTGTCGATGGCCAACGCGACCGAAGCAGGGGCACCGTCTCTGCCGCAAACGTCCCCACCAGAGCGGGGCAATCCCCGCTTTCAAACAGGAGTAAGATCGGCGGCAGGTCTCTGATCGCTTGCTCTTTGAGGATCGCTGACAGTCGATACAAATCCTTCAGTCCTTGTTCGTGCTGAAGTTGAGTGTTTACGTGGTGGACGTGCACTAGAAACTCGCCGCAGTTGGAGCAGAAGTATCGCCCGATGCTGTGGAAGTTAGGCACGCTCACTCGTCGACACGCCCATCTGCATATAGGACACCTGTCGGTATCGCCCATCAATTAACTCTCCAGGCAGACTCGGCTGGCGAGACGCCGGCCGCTACAGCTTGCGCGCAACCTCTTCGGCCACCTCCAGCGTGGTATTGCTCAATCCCACGTCGTAGGTACCGACCTTGTGCTCCTCGATCACCTTGGCGATGGCCTTCTCCAGACGAGCGGCCGTCTGCGGCTCGCCCAGCCAGTCGAACATCAGTTTGCAGCTCAGCAGCATGGCCATCGGGTTCACCTTGTACATCCCGTCGTACTTGGGGGCGCTGCCGTGGGTCGGCTCGAAGACGGCATAGTTGTCGCCGATGTTGGCCGCACAGGCGAAGCCCAACCCGCCAACCAGACCCGCCGCCAGATCGGACAGAATGTCGCCGAACATGTTCTCGGCGACCAGGAGGTCGTAGTTATGCGGGTTCTTCACCAGCCACATGCACTGGGCGTCGATGTTCGTCTCCCACATCTCGATTTCGGGATAGTTCTTGGCCACCTCGCGGGCCGTGCGGATCATCAGCCCTCCGGTCTCGCGCAGCACGTTGGGCTTATCGCACACGGTAACGCTCTTGCGCCCGTGTTTTTTGGCGTACTCGAAGGCCTGGGTAACGATGCTGCGGCAGCCCGCGCGGGTCATGATCCGCGTGGAAACCGCAATGTTGTCCAGGCCGGCGCTCTCGAACCTCTTCATCTTGGGGTGTATGCAGAGAGCGTCGTACACCTTCTGCGGCAGCGGGTGAAACTCGACCCCGCCGTACATGCCCTCGGTGTTCTCGCGGAACACGATCAGGTCGATCCCCTCACGATAGTTCAGCGGGTTGCCCGGATAGGCCTTGCACGGCCGCAGGTTGGTGTGCAGGTTCAAGACCTGGCGCAGCTTCACGATCGGCGAGAAGTAGACGTAACCCTTGCCCTTTTGTGACGGATCGAGTTCCGCCTCGGCCTCCTCCTTGGGCTTGGAAGTGATCGCCCCGAACAGGGCGCAGCGGGTCTGCTTGAGGACTTCGAGGGTGCGTTCGGGCAGGGCGTTGCCCTCGGTGCACCAGAACTTCCAGCCGATGTCGCCGGGGAAGTACTCGGCGTCGAACTTGAGCGCGTCGAGCACCATCCGCGCCGCCTCCATCACGTCGTTACCCACTCCATCTCCGGGCAGCCAGGCGATCTTGTACTGGGCCATGGTGATTTTTCTCCGTGGTTGAATCTCGTCGCTGTCCGCTCCGCCCCGGCACCTCGGTCGTCAGAGACGCGAGCGTAGGGAAGCGGTTACGTCGGGCGACAAGGTATCAACCCCGCCGGGAAACGCAAGTTGCGCACGTATGTCTTTGGCAGAGCTTGATGGAACCGGGCGAAAACGAATCCGTAGCAGCCTGCGTCCTCGCAGGCCGTTCGAACGGACGACATGATTGCCTTCCCCGGCCGGCGGGGGCGCCGGCCGCTACATTAAGGCTTTGCGCAGGGTGCAGGGATGGGCACCACTCACCGAATTGCTAATCAACGGCCAGCAGCATTTTCGCCTCAGTGGGGCCAGCCACCGTGTCGGAACCGGCCAGCAGTTGGTCGAGGATTTCGACCAGGCGGACCATCTGCGGCTTGGTGATCGCCGCGTTGGC
>JAUWNF010000325.1 GCA_030612785.1 Phycisphaerales bacterium | reverse complement strand
AAGTGATGCAGCTCCATTCAAGGGGGTAGGTTTTGACTACACGCCCGTTTCAGGCTCCGAGCGTTCGCAGTGGCTCGCAATCGAAGATTGCAGCCTCAAAAAAGCCGAAGATTCTCGACTACTGGCTAACTTGGGCTAGCGCGGGGTCGGCCCGAAGGCGTCAAGGAAGTGTTCCACCTCCGGCTTGCATCCGTCCTTGAGCACCACCGCGATCACGTCGAACCGGCAGGGGCGGTGCTGGTTGCCGGTCTCGAGCAGAAAGTACTTCGCTACGGAGGTTAGCTGACGGCGCTTGCGGAAGTTCACCGCGTCTTCCGGATGCCCCGCCGCGTCATCGCGACGCGTCTTCACCTCAACAAAGACCACGCTGTCCTCATCCAACGCGACCAGGTCGACCTCGCCGGCCAAGCAGGTGTAGTTTCGAGCGATGATCCGATAGCCTCGCCGGCGCAAAAAACGGGCGCCGAGCTTTTCGCCCAAACGCCCGAGTTGCTTCTGGGAGAGTCCGGCGTAGGCCCTGCCCCACCGCATCACCGCACTACACGCCCGCCGTGGCCAGTTCCTCCGAAGGCGGCTCGGCGGCCGACTCCGACGCACTGCCACCCTTGGCCTTGGACCCCGCCGAGGACACGCGCTGCTCGCGAAGCCGCCGCGCCTTGCCCACCCGGTCGCGCAGGTAGTAGAGCTTGGCCCGGCGCACCTTCCCGCGCCGCCGCACCTTGACGTCGATCACCAGCGGCGAATTGAGCATGAAAGTCCGCTCCACGCCCTCGTTGTTCACGATGCGGCGAACGGTGAACATCTGGCTCATCCCCGAACCGCGCGTGGCGATCACCACCCCGTTGAAGATCTGGATGCGCTCCTTGGCCCCCTCGACGATCTTCACATACACATCGACCGTGTTGCCAACCTCGAACTGGGGAAGCTTGTTCTTCAGGCAGGCCTTCTCGGCGAGCTGGATCAACCTGTGACTCATCCTCATACTCCCATTGCCGACAAACCGTTCACTTGCCGCTTCGCTTAAGCCCGCCCTCGGACGCGAACCCATCACCGGTCTGCGCGCTCTAACATTCCTCCGCCGCGCTGTCTTGCGACATGTCCGGTCGACGCTGCCGGGTTCGTTCGCGCGCCTGCTCCCGGCGCCACGCCGCGATCTTCGCAGGATCGCCGGAGATTAACACCTCGGGAACTTCCATCCCGCGAAATTCTCGCGGCCGGGTATACTGTGGATACTCCAACAAGCCGTTCTCGAAGGACTCCTCGCCGGCCGACGCCCCATCTCCCAAGGCCCCCGGCAGAAGCCGAACCACCGCGTCGATGAGCACCATCGCCGCCGACTCGCCGCCGGACAGGATGAAGTCCCCGACGGACACTTCCCGGACGTTCAAGCCCAGCCGAATGCGCTCGTCGAATCCTTCGTAGTGCCCACAAATCAGGAGCAGTTCGTCAACCTGGGCTAACTCCCGAACCAGCGGTTGCGCAAGCCGTTCACCCTGTGGTGTCAGCAGCACTTTCACCAACCTCGGGCCGCTTCGCGACTCGAGGTGCTCCACCGCCCGGAAAACCGGTCCGCACATCAAGATCATTCCCGGTCCGCCGCTGAACGGTTTGTCGTCTACACTACGATGCCTGCCCTCCGCAAAATCCCGCAGTTGCGTAAACTCGAACTCAACCAGCCCCGACTTAGCCGCTCGACCAACGATGCTGGTTTCCACAAAAGGAACCAGCACTTCGGGAAAAAGCGTCAAGACTTTGATACGCATCGCGCGGGCGTCGCCCGAGACTAGCCTTCGCTCAGGCCGATCCCGTTCTTTTTCAGAAGATCCCGCACGGTGTCCGTAGGCTGGGCCCCGACGCTCAACCAGTATTCGATCCGCTTGCGCTTCAACGATACCTGTTTGTCCGGATCCCGCTCCAGAGGGTCGAAGTGCCCGAGTTCCTCAATAGCCCGACCGTCTCGCGCCTGGCGCTGGTCCATAGCGGTCAAGCGATAAAAGGGACGGTGACGACGACCGAATCGCTTTAGTCTAAGCCTGACGGCCACCAGAATCTCCTCACGCTAAGAAACGCTTGTCCGGACCCCACCCTCGGGAGACACCGGAATCCTACCAGTATACCAAGATCGTCCGTCCGAGCAACCCGCATTCGCGACCGTTCAGCGAGCTGGTCATGCGCGGGTCTTCCAGCTCGTCAAAAAACGTAGCCGGCCACGCGGGGTTTCAACGTCCACGTCGCAGCTTCTTGAAACACCGATTCGCGTTGAATACGAGGGCTCATCCAGGTTACGGGAGCCGAACTTATCCACAAGATCCCCAGGGCACAACCCTAACTTTATCCGAACACACGATTAAATGTGATAGCCCTCTTGCAGCCCCACCGGAATTCTGCTTTAGAACTGGGGCGGTCAAGACCGATAATAAAAGCACTATTCAGAGCGTGCGCGGTCTGATTCCGCGAACGGCGCACCGATGGCAAACGACCCGATCGACTTCGGCGCGGTCACGGGGAGTTACGTAAACGGCGCGGGCAAGTAAATTCGACACGTCCTTAAACATAGCCTCGTTGGAGAGTCATTATGGATGGGATACGGTTTAGGCTGAGTCATTACGGAGCACAGGTTTTTCTGGTCGTGTTGTTCCTCGCGGCGGGTGTGGCCGTGGGGCAAGAGCAACCGGCGGCGTCGGAAACCAAACCGGCCGAGGAAGTGGAGAAGACGACCGTCACCACAACCACTACGACGACAACCACGTCCTACGACATTCTGACGACTAAGCGCCTCACCGGCGACTGGGGTGGCGCGCGCACCAGCCTGGAAGATGCCGGCATCAACTTCTCGTTCCTGTTGGGGACGATGTCGCAATTCAACTTCCGGGGTGGGATTAATACGCACAATGCTCATGAGACCGGCGGCAAAGCCTTCTACAACTTGGAGTTCGACTTTGACAAGATGTTCGGGCTCAAAGGCGCTACGTTCTTCGGTCGTTGTATCCAGACCTGGAACAGCGGCATCGGTCGTCACGTCGGTTCGCTGACGCCGCCATACTATAGCGCGGGCTCGGGTGGCGACCAGGCCTGGACGCTCGATAAATGGTGGTATCGGCAGCGCCTTTTCGATGACCGGTTGGAGTTCCGCCTCGGTAAGCTGCTGAATATCGCGGACCTTATTGACAAGAACGTCTATGCCGACAACTACCTCGGCAAGTTCATGAACCGGGCCTTCGTACACAACATGACCATTCCAACAACTAAGGGACTCGGCGCGTTCGTTCGCTGGTGGCCGGTGGATTGGTTGTACGTTCAGGCCCTGGCCCTCGATCCTGATTACAGCCAAACCACTTGCTCGCACGGCTGGGGTGGTTTCGACACGGCCTTCGGCGGGGAGGACCGCTTCCGCGCTTTCTGGGAGTTCGGGGTGCTGCCTGCGAAGGTCCCGGGTTGGGAGAAACTCCTGCCCGGACACTACCGGTTCGGTTGGTGGCTTGATTCTCAGCCCAAGACCAAGTTCATCGACACGCTCGGGGGGTTGCGGGCCGATCAGCACCGTAGCGGCGATGTGGGGTTCTACTTCAACTTCGACCAGTTGGTGTGGAAGGAGAATCCCACCGACGTAAAAGACAAGCAGGGGCTTGGCGTTTTCGGGCGCTACGGCTTTGCGCACGGGGATGTAAACAGGATCAACCACTTCTGGTCAGCGGGTGCGGCGTATCAGGGGCTGGTTCCCTCGCGCGACAAGGACGTGTTGGGCTTCGGCGTGGCCCAGAGCATCCTGTCCAAAACCTACCGGCACAATGTCGATTCCCGGGCCGATCGCGAGACGATCTACGAACTCTATTACGCGATCCACGTAACGCCGTGGTGCGTAATCACCCCGGACGTACAAGTGATCACCAATCCCGGTGGCAGCAAAGATGCTCGCGACGCTCTGGTGGGCGGCGTACGAGTAAAGATTGCCTTCTGACGAGACTTTGGCAATTCCGTTTGGGAGACCTTGAACATGAATAAGATGCGTTTTCTGCACAGGGCGAAACTGGCGGCACTGACGACCCTTCTGGCCGGGGGCACGCTCTACGGATCAGCATGCACGGCGGACGACATTCAGAAGAACCTCGTAGCCGGTACCCTCAGCTACGTTAAGGGTGGCGCGACGTCGTTCTGGGCCAATTTCGTTCCCCAGGACGAGCTCTGGGCGTCATTCTGGGACATGAACCTGGCGCGCTAGGAACCTGCGCGGAAACGTCACGGCGTGGTTGGCCTGCGCCGTGACACGCGCTGTCCCCCCGTTTATGCGGCAGCCACGCAACCTGTGCCGTCCGATGGCTATCGGACGGAACAGGTTGCGTGGCGTTTTTTGCGCCCGCGTCGTTTGCTTCCCGCTGAGTTATATTTGACGCTTGTTCCACACACTCGCCGTGTGGAGCAGAGGGGTGCAACGCGCTTCCATCTTCCTATTAGCAGTGTTTTTGCTGGGGGGTTGTCACGGGCCTGCGCCGTGCTCATGGGGCCCGCCAGACTGGTCCGCGGATGCCGAGGCGCTGGCGGGGGCACGGGCGGCGCCCGCGGTCGAGGCCCGCTACGGTGGCGTGGTGCGCGACGCCCAGGCCGAACAGCGGATGCGGCGTATCGGACTGCGCCTTGCACAATGCACGTCCGAGATTCGAGGTGAGTATCAATGCCGCCTGCTGGATGTGGACCGGCTCAACGCGGTATCCCTGCCCGGCGGGCGAGTCTACGTTACGCGGGGTTTGTACGAGCGTCTGAAATCGGACGACCAGATGGCGGCGGTGCTGGCCCACGAGATCGC
>JAUWNF010000352.1 GCA_030612785.1 Phycisphaerales bacterium | reverse complement strand
AAGTGATGCAGCTCCATTCAAGGGGGTAGGTTTTGACTACACGCCCGTTTCAGGCTCCGAGCGTTCGCAGTGGCTCGCAATCGAAGATTGCAGCCTCAAAAAAGCCGAAGATTCTCGACTACTGGCTAACTTGGGCTAGCGGTCTCGCTCTCGCGAGACTGGTGGTTGTGTGGAGCAAGGATGGAGCTGTTTATTAACCCAAAATTAGGAATAAGACCATGTTACGATTCATAGTTCGTATGATTGGTACTTCAGTACGGTTCATATTCTGGGATTCTGACCGGAAGTGGCAAGAGCGAAAGCACGGTGTCCACTGTCCGGAGTTTTCCAGTAACCCCCGCGGACCGGTTTTTACATGCAAGTCCGGCCGAATCGGCGGACGCGTGTTCTTGAACCACACCTCGATGGGTAAACCGTACACGAAGGCCCAATTTGGCACGCGAGGAAAGGATGGGAAGCTAACCTACTCTTTCTTCGAGAAGGACCTTGACGATACGAAACGCTGTATCGACAAGGCCGCCGCTTGGATGAAAGACAGTAGGATAGCTTAAGGTTTTTGTCCCCGAGTAGACTTGTTCTACTCGGGGACACCCCTTTTTCTAACGCAACGAGGCTCGATGCGCAAGTCACGGCGCGAGCAGGCCCATGTCGAGCCAGATGGGCGCCAGCTCGCGGAACTCCTCAAACATAGCGCGGTACTTCTCCCAGTCCTCCTCGCTTTGCGGGTAAGCCCAGCGCGGCCGGTCGTTGCGGGTGCGCGTGCCGCGGCCACAGCCGGCGCTGACGAATCGCTTGAGGTCGGTGAACACGTTCGCCGTCACGAGGGTGTTGTACGAGACCGGCTGCGGCGGCTCGGTAGGCTGATAGCCCGTGCCCGTTCGCTGGCCGATGACGTAAGTACCCTTGGCCAGGAATGGCTGATACTTGGCCTGTATCGAAGCGTCTTCGGCGAGTTTGCGAAGGCGTTTCAGGCGTTCCTGCGTGACAATGAGTTTCGTCTCGGATTCAATGGCAGCGCGTTGGCCCTCCAGTTCTGCCTCACGCCGAGCGAGCTGGGCGGCGTTGATCTCCTTGAGCTTACGAGCTTCCGTTGCTGCGAGTTGCTCGCGGTACTCTTGCTCAACCCGGTCACGCACGGCGGCTAACTGCGCTGCCTGCTCGGCCGCATAGCCCGCTTCCAGTTGTCGCAGTGCGTTTTCGAGCGTTGGCGCCAGTCTTTGGGGCTGCACGGTTGGATCAGCTACACGACAAAGTGCTTCGATCGAGCCGCGAGCCTCGCGGGCCTGCTCAAGCTGCTTGCGCACCTCGGCAGCATCCGTCCGCATCTGCTCAAGCAGCGTCGACTCAGGCTCGAACAGTGCCGCTTCGCCGTTGAGGGCGGCATCAACCGGCTCCATGTACACGCTGATGAGACTGCGCTTGTTGCGCGCAAACGGCTGAACCGGCACGCGGCCGCGATACATGGCGTCGAATGCTTTCAGATGTTGGGGGTTGGCGGCCAGTTTCTTGCCAATGTCGTTCGTAAGCAACGAGTCGACCTGGGACTTCCAGTGTTGACCTTCCTGCTCTAATTCGTCCAGACCTGCCAAGACAGTGTCCGCTGCCTGACGCACCTCGGCGAGCTTAGCGCGCGCCACGCTCCGGCGTTCATTCTCCACGGACTGCAGGATCGCCTGCTCATTGGCGGCCAGGTCGGCGACGGAGGACGGCAACTCAGCGAGTGGGGCGTCGGCCGGGCGCGGTTCCCCGGGCCAAGTTACGACGCGCACGAGTACGGCGATGACGACGAGAACCGCAACGGCGCCGCACGCGATCAGGATCCAACGGCGGTGGTGTTCGGACCGCGGCGTGCTCTCTTCGATGGGGGTTTCAGCCATGGTTTCGCTCCCTGGGGTCACAGGTTTTCGATGCGTTCCTCCAAATCCGCGAGATCCTGCGGCGGTGGCGGACGCCGGGTCGGCCGCGGTTTGGGTTCTGATGGCTTCTGTTCCTCGGATGACGGCGTCGCGGATGGCACAATGGTACCGTCACGCGCGTCGGGCCACTGCGCGTTCTTGCGGCGATCGTATTCTCCAGGCGAGATGTGGAACAATGACTGCACCGGGAACACAAAGCCGCCGTACTGCGAGAACCCCTTCCCGCGGGTGACGTGGACGAAGCTCTGCAGTGGCCGATCGCTGACGCCGATCACGTCGTTGCGGCGTAGTCGGGGTCCAATTTCCTCACGCTCGGAAAACGTGTCAGCAGCGCCTCCGGTTGTCGATGAGAACAGTTCATAAATCGTCTCGCCAGACGACTGAATCAGCGCGTCCTGCTGCATGAGGTCGCTGGCCGAGAACACCTGCTTGAATCGGGTATTGGCCTGCACGGTCGGAATCAGGTTGATCTCACCCCGGTCGAGGTCTTGCAACGTCTGATTCGCGAGGATGACTGCGATGTTGTGGCTACGGGCCTGCCGGAGAACGATCTCCAGGTTAGTGGAAACGACTTGCTGGAATTCATCGACGAAGACATACACCCGGTGCTTGCGAGCGCCGTGATGCACGGCCGCCGTAAGCAGCGAATGCAACGCCAGCTTGGCGATCTCCGCCACAGATTTCTCTTCCAGCGCCGCGGTTAGGTAGAAGTAGATCACCTGCGGGTCGTGAATCACGTCCGCCATGTCAATCTGGCAGTCGAAAACCGCCTCCGGGTGCTTGTCACCGGGCTCGACATTGAGGGCGTCGAAGGTGGCGAGTGAATCCACGACGGTGAGCAAATGGCTGGCTTCCAGTACGTGCCGGGCTTTGAGGTTTTGTTCGCGCTGAATCGTTGGCAACTCGTTGCGGAAGACGTACTGCAGCTTGCGGAATGACCCGATGGACGGATCGGCTTCGAGCAGCTTGACGAGCACATCGCGGTGCACCGCCGAGAAATAGGATTTCCCGTACCCCTCGCCGTAGTCGAGGCCGAGCGATTGGAGCAGGATAGACGCCTTCTGCTGCGGTGTGACGCTGCGCACGTGTTGTTGTTGAAGCGGGTTGAAGACGTGCGTTGAGCGACCGGCCCGGTTGGTGAACCAGCGGAACTTGTAGCGTTTGCGACGCGGTCTCGCCTGGTTGATGTCCTGCACGCCGTGACGGGCGGTCTCAAACAGCGTCATGTCGCCCTTGAGGTCCAGCACGACGACCGAGAAGCTCTCGTTGTTAAGCTGCGCCGATCGCAGCAACTGGGCGATCAACGGCGCGATGCCCAATGAACTCTTGCCGGAGCCCGTATCGCCGGTGATGTGCGCGTGTTCCGCGAGGATGTCACGATGGATCAGTACGGGATAGTCACTGTAGAGATTGTGACCAACCAGCAAGTGATCGCGCTCACGGATCGTGTCGCCGTATTCATCAGCTTGCTCAGCTTCGAACTCAGATTGCAGCATGCGATCGACGCTGGCTTGCCAGAACGTCGTATCCGTCGACGGATGATAAGCGCCCGCAGCAGTCGCCGTACCTTCGAGTGTATCGAGATGATGCGCGAGGCGTCGGGATCCCAGCGCGAATATGATGCTGAACAGAAGCAGCGGCGGGAATGACGTAGACGCAAGCACTCCGATCACCGCCGACAGCGTCGACCAGGGCAATCCGTACTGCGCACCGCGGACCGACGTCCAGAACGCCGCCTCCGGGCTGGCCGTCACGATGGGATACGCTGCTTGCCGCTGCCGGTCGCGGGCGGCCGCGGCGGCGAGGGCTGATTCGAGCTGCTTACGACGGTCGCGCGACAGGCCCTCGCGGTAGACCCGCGGGAGTTCGTAGTCAGCCGCGTCGTCGTCGAGCGAAACACTGTGATCACCAATCGTGTTGCTGATCATCCAGTTCACGATCCACGGTTTCTGAGCGGCCTCCAGCCAGGGATCGAGTCCGACCAACAGCGACGCGAGGGGGAAGTAGGCTGCAACCGGCAGCATCGCAAAGGTCAGAAAAGCGAGCACGCCTCCGTATCGCCGGGTGCGCCCCGCCGCAGAACCCGCCGGGCTCCGAAACACGCCCGGCGCACGCGTCCCGTGGCGGTTATACGTGAGCCATGAGACCACGGCGCGCAACACCAGCCCACAAACGTGCTTGATTCCGAGTCGCTGGATGGCTTGGCGGGCATTGAGGAAGCCGTAAGCGAGTAGCACCGTGATGAATGCGGCCATCCCCAGCATGCCGTTAAGCCATGGGGTGGGAAGGAGCAGAACGCATACGGTGCAGCACAGGTAAGCGAAAATGACCGCACCGAAGCCGATCGCATAGCGGTTCCGCTCGGTCTGCTCGTACGCCAGCATCTGATCGTCCACCTGCATGTGGTGCGTGGGCATCGGCTGCACGAGCTGGCGGAGCCAGTTCCACCAAGGTTCGATCGGCCAGAAGCGGCGCCAGCGCTGTCGGACGTCCTTGGACAGGTACGGGCTCGCCGCGAACCAGTAGGTGTTGTGCGCGACGATGCGATCGGCCAACCACAGGGCCGCCACAACGGCGAACGGGAGTATCAGCACGCTGGCCACGCTTGACG
>JAUWNF010000435.1 GCA_030612785.1 Phycisphaerales bacterium | reverse complement strand
AAGTGATGCAGCTCCATTCAAGGGGGTAGGTTTTGACTACACGCCCGTTTCAGGCTCCGAGCGTTCGCAGTGGCTCGCAATCGAAGATTGCAGCCTCAAAAAAGCCGAAGATTCTCGACTACTGGCTAACTTGGGCTAGGTCCCCGCCGGCCAGCCTCTGTGTGACCGCGCGCAGCTTGCGTACGGGGCCGGTCACGTAACGAGCCAGGATGTAGGCAACGATTCCGGCCGCGATGGTCGATATGATCAGGCGCAATGCGAACACAGTGGGCGCGCGGGAGGGCAGCCCGAGCGGTCCACGACGCACTTGGCCAACGAAAACGTAATACTCTCCGTCAGATCCAATCACGAGCTTGGCCTCAAGCGCACCCATATCGGAGCGGTGCACTTCGGTGTCGCCCGCTTCGTTCGCGCGTGCCGCCAGTTCCTTTACGCCCGGTGGCGCGGGTTGCCCTGAGAAGTCTTCGCAGTTCTCGTTAAGCAGGAACCCTACTATTCCTGTCTCCTGCTCCAAGCGCTGGCAGTATTCGTGAAGTCCGGGCCGTCCGTCGCGTTCCATCGCCTGGACAGCCTCTCGACCGTACCTGGCCATCACAGTGTTAGCCAGAGAACGCTGATTCCCTGGCCCGATGGGGCAGCGCCAGGCCGGCGCCGGGCGCAGATCCGTCAACGTCATGAAGACGATCAGAGCGCCGAGCACAAGCGCGTTGGCCAACCAGCACCAGAGGAAGATTTTCAGGAACAGATTTCGCATCTCAACTCAAGCCGTAAGTGGTTAGGGATCAGGGTCCTCAGGGTTCGGTCGTCGTGTTCTCCTCTCCGCGCGAATCACTCGGGACGGCGTACACGTAGCCGACGCCGCGTACGGTCTTGATGCGTTCGAGCTCGCCGATCTTGTGACTGAGTTTCTTCCGCAGGTTGCTCACGTGCATGTCGAGGCTGCGGTCGTACGGCATCAGCTGGCGCCCGAGCACGGCTTTGGAAAGCTCTTCGCGAGCTACGACCGAGCCTGCCGCCCGCAAGAGCATCTCCAACAGGTTGAACTCGACCCCAGTGAGTTCAACGAGTTCGCCCGCACGATGAACCGTCCGTGCGCCGATGTCGACCTCGAGGTTGCCGATTGCGATCCGTTCTCCCGCCGGTGTCCCGCTCGCTGGGGCGCGTGCCTGCTTCGTTCGGCGGAGAATGGCGTGAATCCGGGCGACCAGTTCACGGGGGTTGAAGGGTTTCGGCAGGTAATCGTCCGCCCCGATCTCCAGCCCTACGATCCGATCCACGTCGTCGCCTCGCGCCGTGAGCATCAGCACAGGGATGTTGGATTGGGCGCGAACGCGACGCAATACCTCGAAGCCGTTGGAACTCGGAAGCATGACGTCGAGCACGATCAAAGCATGCTCGTTTGACAACGCCCGTTTGATGCCGTCGCCGGCCTCATGAACGGCCTCCACCTCGAAACCCTCGGGCTCCAGGTATTCGGTGACCAGCTCGCACAGCTCGACGTCGTCGTCGACGACCAGTAGCCGATCCATCCGAGTTGCCAACTCCTCTGCCATGGTCGGGATTATACCGCGCGAGGCGGAGATCGCGATTTCGTCCTGCGCAAAGAAGTGTCAAGCGAGTCGGATTTGCCAGCAGTCTATGGGCCGGTTGGTGGGTTCTCCAAGTGAGAGCATCGCGCCCTCTTTGAGCGCAACTGCATCACCTGCGCCTCGAGGTCCACAGAACGACCGACGGCTGCGGATACCCTAGGCCTCTTCATCAACGACCTGGAGCAGATCCAGCAGGGACTCCAGAATGCTCTGGTTCGGGTCTGTGGGTAATCCGGCCAACAGGTCTTGGCCCTCCGGCCCCATGCCCGAGTTTCCGGGGCCCACGGCTCCGGTGTTACGTCTTCCGGCTCCCGAACCCTCGGGCCGCGCGAACTGCTCCAGGTCGATACCGTACTTCTCAAGCGTGCTCTGAACGGCAGAACGTGCAGCTTCCCGGGGATCGCCGGACTCGCCCGTGCGGTTGGCGTTTGCAACGGCGGCCGAGATCGCCGACCTCAAATCTTCCTGCAGAGCGGCAATGGCGTCCGAATCCAGGCCTGCTTCCGAAGCCAGCGATTCGATTCGTTCCATCATTGCACCGCGCCGGTCTCCGCCCCCTTCCGCCGGCGCGCGTCGAGCGGCGCAGCGGTCTCCCTGTCGGCCCTCCACCGCGCGTGGGTGTTGTTGATTAGCGTCGAATCCAAATCCACCGATACTGCTCATGCCGGACATCACGAATTCCTTTCTGGAATGAAGACTGCCCGACGAAGCCATACACCTCGTACAGCTGCCGCCGAACCCAACGGGATATCGGCGAACACCACCACTGACAACGCACAGGAAACGCAAAGAAGCGCAAAGACCACCTTTACAGAACTTTACCCGCCCTTGACCAACACCTGACGCCCTCCCTCGTATAGTTCTGACGATGAGAAAGGAAGTGGAGCGGCTCGGCTGCGTGCTTGCTCGCCTTGTCATGCCGTCCGGCTTCCGGCTTGCGGGAAGCAGAAAGGAGGTGCCACCCGCCGACATCTGACAACGCGCCAGTAAGGATCGGATTGTTCCCAGTAAACGCGCCAATAAGGATCGGATAGTTCCCAGTAGTTGATTAAGGACACAAGGAGAACTCAATGATGAAGAAGACACGCATTGAATGGATCGGGCTTGCATCACTCTTTATCGTGGTGTCGGTCTGGGCCGTGGGCTGTGACACGGGGCTCGACTTGAGCGGGCTGCTCGAGGGTGCGGATAAAGCGAGCATCATGACGCAGTATCCCGCGGCCGACCTCGATGCCGACGGAGCGCTGAGCGATGAGGAGGTGCAGGCCTTCAGGGATAGTCGTCGCGGCAGCGAAGGTATGCAGATGCCGATGATGGATGGCGGTCCGGGTATGATGGGGGAGGAGCGCCTTTCGATGGTGCTGGAGCAGTATCCGGAGGCCGACCTCGACGGCGACGGGACATTGACCCAAGACGAAGCACGGGCCTTCCGCATGCAGATGATGCTGGAGCGCCATCCCGAGGCCGACCTCGATGGCGATGGAACCCTGAGCGAAGAAGAGACGCAGGCCTTCAGGGATAGCTACCGCGGCAGCGAGGCCATGCAGGCGGAACGCCTTGCGATGATACTGGAGCGCCATCCCGAGGCCGACCTCGATGGTGATGGGACGCTGAGCCAAGAGGAAGCCCGGGCGTTCATGGGCAGCCGTCACGGCCGTTCTCGCTGCGGGGGCGGCCCTGGTTAATGACATCGCGGGCGCGCCTGCCAGACGCTTCAGGCGTTCGAACAGCGCGTGCGCGGTTGGGGTTCTGTGCGGAGGGAAGGCGTCGCGGCGCCTTCCCTCCGCCTTTGTAAAGAAGCGTCAAGGCGTCGCTTGCAAGACTTTACGCAGTGCCAAGCGGTTCTTGACGTTCTGGGACAGGTGTTGGCGTGGGTCTACTACTGTACGCACAGTGGGATGTCCTATTCGAGGTCCTTTGTTCAGGCGCTGATTCTTATCACAGTCGTGGTCGCGATGGTGATGGCGGTCCTTTCGAGGATCGGATACGCGGTCGGCCGCCAGCGCGGCAGCCACGTTCGTATGCGACATCCCACGGACACGAACCGCCGGCCGGTGACCGTTCCCGACCACCGCACACTGAAACCCGGGACGCTGCACGCGATTCTGCGCGACGCAAACCTGAGCGTCGAGCAACTCCGTGAACTGCTGTAGGCCCGGCGGGCCAAGGAGGACCGGCGGGGCGACTATGACCGGCTGATCCGCGAGGTCGTCCGGCGGGTCCAGGCCC
>JAUWNF010000705.1 GCA_030612785.1 Phycisphaerales bacterium | reverse complement strand
CCAAGATCCTGGACGGCCGCGGCGAGGGCATGAGCAAGTCCAAGGGCAACGGCGTCGACCCGCTGGATATCATCGAGGTCTACGGGGCCGACGCGCTGCGCTACACCCTGGCCGACATGACCACCGAGACCCAGGACGTGCGCATGCCGGTCGAGTATCGCTGCCCGCACTGCCACGGTTTGACCCCCCAGACCGCCTCAAACATGCAGGCCAAGGCGCTCAAGTGCCAGCCGTGCGGCAAAATGTTCGCGACCCAATGGGCCGACAACGACGCTATCAAGCAACACGGGCGGGCGCTGATGGTGTCCGACAAGTTCGAGATCGGCCGCAACTTCTGCAATAAGTTGTGGAACGCCGCCCGCTACGCATTCATGAATCTCGAAGCGGTGGACTGCCGCCCGCTGGACGTCAAGGTGTTGCCCCCCGAAGACCGCTGGATTCTCGCCCGCCTGAACCAGACCATCGTGGAAATGCAACAGAACCTGGGCGAATATCGCTACGCCGCCGCGATCAAGTGTCTGCGGGAGTTCTTCTGGGAGTCGCTCTGCGACTGGTACATCGAGTTGGTCAAACCGCGACTCTCTGGGGGACAGGAGGAAGCGGGCACCTCGCCGAGCCGCGACCGTAAGGGAGCGGAAGCCAAGCAGGTGCTGGCGTTTTGCCTGGACCAGGTTCTGCGGCTGCTCCATCCGTTCGTTCCGTTTATTACCGAACGGCTGTGGAAGCAGCTCAATGCCATTGCTCCCCGTCGCGGACTGCCGGGGGTCGCGGAGCCGGCCGCTTCCGAGCTGGCGATTCTGGCGGAATTCCCGCCTGCGGAGGGGTGGTCCGCGCTGGACGATCCCGCAGTGCTGGAGCTGTTCGCCGACATTCAATCGGTGACCCGCGGGGTCCGCGAGATGCGCAACTCCAACAAGGTGCCGCCTAAACAGCCGGTTACGGTCACCGTGAAAGCGCCGGCGGACCACATTGACTCGCTGGCCCGCCACGCACATATCATCAAGGAATTGGCCAACGTCGAGGATTTGCGTGTCGTGGCCGACGCGAAACGGCCGGTCGATTCCGCGTCCGCCGTAATCGGCGGGCTCCAGATCTACGTGCATGACATCAGCGACGACGAAGCTGAGCGCCGGCGGATCACCAAGGAACTCGCCGAGGTGGAGAAGCTGATCAAGGGCAAGGAGTCAAAGCTGGCCAACGAGAACTTCGTCAAGAACGCCAATCCCGAAGTCGTCCAGGCGGAGCGCGACCGGCTTGATGATCTACAGAACCGCAGGCGCGCACTGGAGGGCTCTCTGGCCGAACTCGGATGATGCCACCGGCCTGCGGTCGGGGCACCAGCGAATAATTGGGGATACACGAGACCTGTTAATGGCCTGGTGTATCCCCAACTGTGTGATCGTCATAGCTGTCAGCTATCCCTAAGAACAGCCTAAAGCTTGTGTTCACTCAAATCGTGCACCTCCTTTCGGCCTGTGCCGCAAAGCGACCCTTGGGCCTTTCCCTTGTACCGGTTCCTCGTTGTATTCCCGCGCCGTGTACGCCTATAATGGGGCAACGGCGAATCGCGTCGGCGGGGCTTCTCGCACATCGCCGACACCTTTGAATTGTCGAATTGTGTCCGAAACTGCAAATTTTGTGGTTTTTTTCTACGACGGCAAAACCGGCTTGAGAGACGTTGGGGCCCGCCCCACGCCCTGGCAGCCAGCCCGGATTATTCCTACCGCCCAGAGCCGTGCGCTCGCGGCGAAGGAATCGAGTAAAAGAGTTGAACGCAGAGAC
>JAUWNF010000580.1 GCA_030612785.1 Phycisphaerales bacterium | reverse complement strand
GTGGCTGTCACGATGTTAACGTTGGTATGGTGCGGTAGTGCCGTGCTTGGTGGTTCGCCATCCGCCAACACCCTCGACACGGTAAAAGTCGACAGTGTCAAGAGCCTGATTCGCGTAGATGTCAGTTCGGCCCAGGCCGTCGAGAAGCTCAAGCGGGCGCTGCGGAGCTGGGACGTGGCCGGCACGGTAGATCCGGGGCAATCACTTGACTTGGTGGTGACCGATCACGACCGCGACAAGCTGGCGGCGGCGGGAATCTCGTTTGATACCGTGATCGCGGACATCGACAAGGCCAAGTCGGGGGTGCGCGCGTCGTACCACAGCTTCCCCGGGCTCGAGGCGGATTTGGCCACGATGGCGGGTGACTATCCCGCGATCACCGAGCTGACCTCGCTTGGTCTGTCGTGGGAAGGGCGCGACATCTGGTGCATGGAAATATCTGACAACCCCGGCGTGGACGAAGGTGAGGTTGGCGTGGTGTACATGGGGCTGCACCACGCACGGGAGTGGCCCAGCCTGGAAGTCGCGTACGACATCGCCGACCGGCTGACCTCGAACTACGGCTCGGCCCCCACCATCACCAACCTGGTCAACAACCACCGCATCTGGGGGATCCCCTGCGGGAATCCGGACGGATACGTGTGGGACCATGACCAGGGGCATGACTGGCGGAAGAACCGCCACTACTTCCCGGAGTTCGGCACCTACGGGGTCGATCTGAACCGCAACTACGGGGGCGGGGCCAGCGGCGATAAGGACGGCGAATGGGGCTCCATCGGCGCGGCCTATTCGGCCACGTCGCACAATTCCGACCAGTCTGTGTACGTAGGTCCGTGGCCGTTCTCCGAGCCGGAGACGCAGGTGATTCGAGACTTCTGCAACGCTCGCGATATGACTATCCTGATCACCTACCATACCTACTCCGAGTTGGTGCTCTGGCCGTGGGGATTCGACGGCAGCGAACAAACGGACGACAACGCGCTGCTGGTGTCGATTGGTCAGGGAATGGCCTCCGCCATCGGAGGCTACACGCCACAACAATCGTCCGGTCTGTATCCGACGACCGGCGATACCACGGACTGGGCCTACGGGTATCGCTACTACGAACTGGGCAAGAACACGTTAGCCTATACCGTTGAAATCGGGACGAGCTTCCATCCGGACGAGTCGCAGTTGCAGGGGCTGCTGGACGAGAACTGGGACGGGGCCCTGTACGTTCTCCAGCAAGCCGCCAGCGCGGAAAGCCAACTCGTCCCCTTCGTGCTGCCGCCGATCCTCAGCACGCCGACGGTTGACGCGGACGGCGATTTCGCCGTCTCGTGGACGCAGACGAATCCCGACGCCGGTGCAAACCTGTACGAATTGCAGGAGCTTACCGGCCTGTCGAAGCTGACCGACGGGGCCGAGTCCGGAACCGGGAACTGGAACATGGAGCAGTTTTCGACCAGCACCGCCCGGTACCATTCGGGATCGTACAGCTTCAAGTCTCCGTCCGGCGACGCGCAGGTCGGAGTCATGACCACAACCGACTCGCTGCCCGTCGAGGCCGGTGACGAGCTGACCTTCTGGACCTGGTACGACATCGAGACTGATTGGGACATGGCCTTTGTCGAGGTCTCCATTGACGGGCGGCTGTATGACATCCTGGACAAGTTCACCGGCTCTAGCGGCGGATGGGCGGAGAAGACCTACAGCCTGGATGCCTACGCGGGTCGGTCGATCTACCTGCGGTTCCGCTACACCACCGACGGCTACGTGACCGAGGAGGGGTTTTATGTGGACGACATTTACCCGGTGGCGTCCT
This sequence comes from Phycisphaerales bacterium, assembly GCA_030612785.1. Taxonomy (GTDB): domain Bacteria; phylum Planctomycetota; class Phycisphaerae; order UBA1845; family UBA1845; genus JAAEQG01. The sequence goes on along the minus strand of JAUWNF010000580.1, from coordinate 1,007 downwards.
GGTCGAGCATCACCACGCTGTCGAGCAGCATTACCGGGACTTCGTACCCGATCACCGGGCGCAGTGATGACGACTACTTCTATCGCGTCCGGGGCAGCAGCCCGACCCGTGGGTTCGGCGAATACTGCGACCTGGGTATGACCCGCGTTTATGAGAACCTGTCCGACAGCGATGGCGACGGTGATCACGACCTGGGCGACTTCGCGGACTTCCAGCTTTGCTTCGGCGGCGACGGGGAGCCCGTCCCGGGAAGCTGCCCCGTGCCGACGGCGGTCTTTGACTTTGACGTGGACGAGGACGTGGACCTGGCCGACATGGACGTGTTCGAACAGTGCTTCAGCGGGCCGGACAGCCCGCCGCCGCCGGCGTGTCCATTCTGAAGCAGCGTGTTCCGTTCGGCGCCGGGCGAGGAGGAGAAAAGTGGATAGCCGAATCATTAGGCGCACCGCCGCGGGAGTCTTTGCCTGGTTGCTTGTCTCGCCGGCGCTGGCGGCATCGGGTGTCGCGAACCCTCCCGACGTTGCTGCGGCTCTCATTCCAAGTGACAAGCTGGTGGCAGAGTCCGCGTCCGGCGAACCGCCGCGGCAGGATGGGCGCTTCATCCCCAGGTTGCGCTGGACCGCGCCGCATGGTGAGCTGCCCGGCACGTATGCCGAATACCTGAAACGACACCCGCTCCGCCCGGCCCGCTTTGCCAACCGAAGCACGATAAGCCCGCCTTCCGGCGTGCCGGTCCTTCGGGGACGCGGGGCGTCGACCATCGCCATCCTGGTGGATGACAGCCTGTATCCCTACATAACGACGGTCCTCGAGGAGTATCAAGCGGACCTGGTTTCGGAGGGGTATGGGTTTTTCTTGGAGACGGTGTCCGGGGGCACGCCGGAAGATATCAAGGCCTGGGTCCAGGAACGTTACAATTCCGGGTGCGAGGGCGTCGTTTTTGTCGGCGACATTACCGCCGCCTGGGCCGAGGGATCGGAGGCCGTCTTCCCCTGCGATCTGTTCTA
>JAUWNF010000055.1 GCA_030612785.1 Phycisphaerales bacterium | reverse complement strand
CAACGGTGGGGGCGAGTCCAAGAGGATGATCGGGGAACAGAAACCCCTCCGGATTTAGCCATGGGTCGGGACCACCGTCGGCCCGCAGAATCTCGGGGGTCCGCTCGGTGGGCAAGTCCGCCGCCTGGGGAGAGACCTCCTCAGCAACCGGTGTCACCGGGGCGGGATCAGTTGGTGTCATCAAAGTGGCATCGGGCGGAATCACGGGGTCGACATTAGCAAATGCCACTATAGTGGCATCCGCGAGCTTCTGCTCGTCAGGAGACCGGCTCTCCGGCTGATCCACCGCAGGTTCGCTCGCCATTTGTTCTTCGGTCGGTTGCTCGTCGAGGATGTCGTTGTGGGAGAGGTCGTCCACGAACGCAAGGCTGGTTTCTTCCGTGACTGCGGCGGTCGCATATGTTTGAGATGCGGTGCTGGTGGCCACGAGCGCCTCGTCTTGGCGCACGGCGTTCACTTCGCCGGTAAGGGCTTGTGGGTTTGCCGTAAGCGCCTCAGGCTCGGCCGCAAGTGGAGCGTTCGGGGCCTGCGCGACGATTTCCCAGGCGCCCATGTCGGCCAGCGGTTCCAGGGGGGTTTCAAGTTCCAGGCGCGGGGCGATCTGGGCCAACTGGATTTTGGCGGCCTCGAACCGGGACGCCAGGGACAGTACGCGTTCGAAGGCGTTGGCGGCGTCGCGGTAGCGGTGTTCGCCGCGGAACATGAGCCCGAGGTTGTAGTAGGCGTCGGGTTCGGGCACGGCTTGACGGAATTCGCCGAGCGACTCCTCGAAACGTCCGGTTTTGAACAGGACCATGGCGAGGTTGTTGTGCGCCCGACGGAAGTCAGCCTGGAGACGGATAGCGTTGCGTAACTCGGCTTCCGCATCGAGCCAGCGTCGCTGGAGCATGTACTCGAATCCGAGGTTGTTGCGCAGAAACGCCCAGTCGGGGCGTAGCTCGACGGCCTTGGTCAGGGCCTGTTCGGCTTCAGAGTGTCGCCCGAGCCGCCCGAGGAGTACGCCGAGGCGGCTGTACGCGGGCACATAATCGTGCTCTGCCGCGATGGCCTTGCGGTACTGGATGATGGCTTTGCGGAGTTCTCCTTGTTGCTCGAAGAGTTGTCCGGCTGCGAAGTGTGTGCGCGGCTGGATGTCAGGGGTGTGCACAACGGTGGCGAGGTTGGCGGCCTCGGCGTCCGCGCGGAGCCAGTTGGATTGCCTGGGGTTGTAGGCAGCGTATTCCTTCGGCGCGCATCCCGCGAGGACGACCCCCATACCGCAGAAGAGGAGTACAGGTTTGCTTGGCTTGTTCACGTTTGTCACCTCACCTCTTGCCGGGGGAACAGGTCTATGAGCCGCCACCAGAACTACTACTGGTACCACCACTTTCGTAGTCGCTTACGGTTCCCTCTTGCTTGATCCGAATGGCATCGTTGGCGTCGAGCGGGCGTCCGCGCGGCAAACCGACCTTGACGATCACTTTCGCGGCGTCCGGACCGGCGGTGGCGAGAAAGTCGGACACTTTCTGGACGCGCTGCTCAGTCAGCTCTGCGTCGGGGGCCGGGGACTCCAGATGTATGGTTCCGCCGTCGTCTTTCAGAAGCTCGGTGTAGCGCTGGAGCCGGCGCAGGCCGAGGCTGTTGAGTCTGGCCGTGTGCGGGACGAAGTGGATCTCCGCGAGGCACATGTCATAGCACATCGCATTGTCCACCATGTACGTGTAGTATTCGTGCAGTTGGCTATGGTTTTCGTGGTAACCCTGGGGCGGCGCGTTGAGCCGCTTGCCCTGGCCTGGACAACCGACGCACGCGAACAGACACACCACGAGGAGACATACCGCCCATCGGGAATAGGTCTTCATGTCGAATTCCCTTTCGGTAAGCGCACCAAAGGAACATAGACTCCGGAACGTTCGCTCCCCTCTTCGCTCCTAGAATATCGATTGAATTGACCGCGCACTTGGGGAATTATCGGCCGAATTGGTTAAATTCGGACCTTGTCACGGGTGTGCGTTCGTCCGATAAGATTACGCTCCCTCACGGTCGCGGTTCTGTTTACGCTCCCTCACCAGGCTGTCGATTCGATCTGTAGCGTCGCCCCTTGTGGGCGGCGCAGCCTCGTTTTTCGTCACCCACAAGGGGTGACGCTACACTGGGGATCACTACGAACGATTAAATCGACAGCCTGTCACGGTCGCGTCTCGGCAGGTAGAGCACCCGGCACGGGAACTGGGGCTACAAGGTGTCGATGATCCTCAGCGCCGCCGGGGCCCCGAGCACGATGAAAATGGCCGGGAAAATGAAGAAGATGAGCGGCAACATGAGCTTGACCGCGGTCTGCTGGGCGCGCTCTTCGGCGGCCTGGCGGCGCTTGACGCGCAGGGCGTCGGCCTGGCGACGCAGGGCCTGGGCGATACTGGTGCCGAACCGTTCGGCCTGATTGATAATGGCGACGAGCGATTTCACCTCGGGCGCTCCGCAACGCAGGGCGAGGTTCTGCATCGCTTCGGAACGGGGGATACCCATTTGGGTCTCCAGCGTGACGATTTGAAAGTCCTCGCTGATCACCGGGTGGACGTTGCGCAATTCATCGCCGACGCGCTGGAGGGCGGCATCCAGTGCCAGACCGGACTCGACGGTAATAACCATCAGGTCGAGGGAGTCGGGCAGTCCGTCACGGATTTTTCCGACGCGCTTGGCGGCGGCGGAGTTGAGCCAGAAGTTCGGGGCCATGAACCCGATCCCGGCGGCGAAGATGGCGATTCCGAAGAGTTGCTGCACTCCATAACCCTGCGCGACGGCGTAGGTCAGGGCGACGAGGGCGAGACCTCCGGCGAGGATCGTCTTGCTGGCCAGAAAGAGCGTCGGAGCGTTTTCTTTCCTGAACCCGGCATTGGACATCTTGATGCGCAGCTTGGACATCTCCTCGGCGTTTTTGGGCATGGCCGGTCGGACCGCGATGGGGGCGACCTTCTGCATCATCTTCTTGGCCATCGATTCCTTGGCCTGGAGGCGGAGCCCTTCGATGCTGTCCTCGGAGGACTTCTTGCCGGTCATTCTCCGGCGGATGGTTTCCTGTTCCTCCTGCTTGCGGTTGGGCAGCAGGGCATAGACGATCAGGGCGACGCTGACGACAACCAGAGCGGCTAGTGCATAAAACGACATGTCAGAGTCCTCCGTCGGTCCGCCGGAGCTAGACCTTTATGTTGACGATCCACCGGATCATGGCCATCCCCATGATCTGCATGCCGATTGCGAGGCCCAACATCAACTTGCCGCGCGGGTCGGTGTACAGCACCTTGGCGTAGCCAGGGTTGAGCCACATCGAGGCGAGAAACACCACGATCGGTAGCGAGAACAACACCCAGCCGGACAGGCGGCCTTCCGCCGTCAGGCCCTTCACCAGCCCGAACAACTCGATGCGCTGCTGGATCACCTCTCCGATCTTGTCGAGCACCTCAGCCAGATCGCCTCCGGTCTGGCGTTGGATCAACACCGCGGTGACAAAGAAGCGCACGTCGAGCGAGTCCACGCGATCGGCCATGGCCAGCATGGCGTCCTCGATCTTGATTCCGAGGTTCTGTTCGTGATAGACCTGCCCGAACTCCGAACTGATCGGGTCGGGCATCTGTTCGTGAATGAGCTGGATGGCCGAGGCAAGCCCGTGGCCGGCGCGTAACGCCTGGCTCATCATCGCGAAAACGTCGGGGAGCTGATTGGTGAGCTTGCCCATCCGCCGTTTGCGTCGTACGGAGAGGTAGAAGATCGGACCCAACAGAATGGCCAGGGCGCAACCCACGGCGGCGAAGATGCCGAAGTGCAGGATCCACAACCCCATAAACGCGATGGCGGCCATAGCGGTCAGGTTGAAGATCATGCGCGAGGCGCTCCACCGGACATTGGCCTGGTCGAGCAGAGTTTGCAGCTTCGGCACGAAACTGAGCTTGCCGATCAAGTTGCCGAACAGTTCGTCGCTCTGGTTCTGGTCCAGCGTCCGCTTGAGAATCGAGGCCGCTTCCTTGGCACTCCTGCTCCGGCTATCGCCTTTGAGGCGATCCATCAGCTTGCGGCGGTTGACCTTTCGGGAATCTTCGATGACCTGGTAGATTCCCAAGGCCAGCAAACCTGAGCCGACGATGGGGAGCACCATGAACAGAATGGTTCCCACATCGGATATCGCGGCCAGCAATCCAAACATAGCCAATCCATCCATTCAGAGCTATCCGCTAGCAGTTATCAGCGGTCAGTCCGCAAGCGGTGGGGTGCGTCCCGGCGAGCCGGGACTCCGCCCACCTCACATTTCCTCGTCCGTCAACAACACCTGCCGCTCGAAAAATGCGGGATCGATCTCGGCACCAGCCGCCTTCAGGCGACCGAGGAACGCGGGACGAATGCCGGTGGCGACAAACTGCCCGAAGGCCTTACCCTCGGGGTTTATCCCTTGCTGCTCGAAACAGAAGATGTCCTGCATGGTAATGATGTCGCCTTCCATGCCCTGGACCTCGGTGACGTTGGTGATCTTGCGCGGTCCCCCGGTAAGGCGCTGGGCCTGCACGATGACGTCCACGGCGGAGGAGAACTGCTGGCGGATGGCCTTCACCGGCAGTTCGAAACCGGCCATCATCACCATGGTTTCGACGCGCTGGACGGCGTCGCGCGTGCTATTGGCGTGGATGGTGGTCAGCGATCCGTCGTGTCCGGTGTTCATGGCCTGGAGCATGTCCAGGGTTTCGGCTCCGCGGCATTCGCCCACCACGATGCGATCCGGGCGCATACGCAAACTGTTGATCAGCAGCTCGCGGATAGTGATCCGGCCTTTGCCCTCGATGTTCGGCGGGCGCGTCTCCAGGCGCACAACGTGCGGTTGGCGCAGTTGCAGCTCCGCGGCGTCCTCGATGGTGACGATGCGTTCATTATCGGGAATGAAGCTCGACAGGTTGTTGAGCAGCGTGGTTTTACCCGAGCCGGTTCCGCCGACAATAAAGATGTTCAGGCGTCCGCTGACGCAGGCCTTGAGGAATTCGACTATCTCCGGGGTACACGACTTGAAGCCCAGGTAATCGTCCCAGGTAATCGGGTCGGTCCCGAAACGGCGAATCGACACGCTGGCTCCGTCAATGGCGAGCGGGGGGATCACGGCGTTGACGCGCGATCCATCGGCCAAGCGGGCGTCCACCAGCGGGCAGGTTTCATCGCAACGGCGTCCCACGGCCGTGACGATCTTGTCGATAATGTGCATCAGGTGGGCGTCATCGCGAAAGCGGACGTCGGTCATCTCCAGCGCGCCGTGGCGTTCGATGAACACCTGCTTCGGGCCGTTGATGAGAATGTCGCTGATCGTGGGGTCCCCCAGCAGCACCTCGAGCGGCCCCAGCCCGAAGGTCTCATCGAGGATTTCGGAGATGAGTCTTTGGCGCTCGTTATAATTGAGCAGGGTATTCTCCTGCTCGCAAAGCAACCCGATCGCCTCCCGTACTTGTTCGCGGATGGAATCGTCGTCCCCGGTCATCCGCGCCAGATCGAGTTGTTCGACCAGCTTGCGGTGAATTCGGGTTTTCAATTCGTTGAACTGATCTACCTTCTCCTGGGCGACCTTGCCGACACGCTGGGGAGCCGGTTCAGTTCTCTTATCCGCTTCCGGCTTGCCCGGCGCGGGTGGTAGCTGCACGGCGTTAGTCCGCTTTCCAAACACGAAATCGCTCCTTGTCTACAGCGATCATTAGAACCCCGCTCACCGGATTGCCGGAGTGCGGGCGCCCGAGGGGAACACCCCACGGCAGTGTCCGGCGCCAAGCCGACCGCCGAAGGTTCAGCGCGGGTCCCTCACGCTTCGCTGAAGATCTTGCTGAACAGCGTGCGCTCCTTCTTGGCTCCGTCCCTGCCACCATTATCATCGGCGTGGCAGGCGGGGTTATGCAATCGCTCGGCGAGATCGGCAAGGGCCAACCGGACCTTGCTCTTTTCAGCCCCGATAATGAGCGGCTCGCCCATGTTCACCGCGTTGCTCATGGTCGCCCAATCGTCCGGTATGGTGGCGAAGACCTCTATTCCGAGGGTGGATTCCACGTCCTCGATGGAGAAGCCGCCCGATTCGCGCCCCACGCGGTTGCAGATCAAGAGCGTGCGGCTGAGGTTGTAGCCGGCCTCGCGCAAGCCATCGAGCATCCGCCGGGCGCTACGCACGCACGGCACGAGCAGTTGAATAACCAGCAGGTTTACGTCGGCCAGGTCGAAAACCGCTTTGGCGCCGACGTCGAAACGGCTGGGGCCGTCAACGACCACATACTCGTAAAGATTGGTTAAGCCCGACAGCACGCCCACGCAGTGGGCAGCGGTAATGTTGTCCGCCTGGGCGAAGCTCGCGGGGCGGCAAAGGACCTTCACGCCGCAAGCATGGCGCACCAGGGCGCGCTCGATCATCTGAGTCTCGAGCTGTTCCGGTGACTCGCACAGGTCGGCGATGCTGTAAGTTGGCTCCACGTCCAGCAGCGTGCCTACCTGCCCAAAGCGATAATCCAGATCAACCACCACGGTCTCCTGCTCCGCGAGGGCGGCCAGTTCCACTGCCAGGTTCGTAGCCAACACGGTGGTCCCCACGCCTCCGGCGCTACCGACCACCGTAATCAGTTTGCCCTGAACATTGCGTTCCTTCCCGGCCTGCGCCACCCTGCCGAGGGTTTCACCGAGTTCCTTGGTATCCAGCGGTTTGGTGAGGAACTCCCTGATGCCCATCCGCATGGCCGACAGGATCAACTGCCCGTCAGTGGATTCGGACACGGCGACGACGGTGACATCGGGATTAGAGCGGGCTACTTCACCCGCCATGTCCAGGGCCGTGTGCGGGTCCGGGTCCAGATGGACGAGGAGCATGTCCGCGGTGACCTGTCGGGCCACCTGCGGGAGCAGAACCGGCTCGTCCACCTCCGCTACGATCTTCACCGCGTCAAAGGTCAACAGGGCCGAGCGCAGCGTGGTCGCCGCCGATTCATCCGCGTTGAATAGAACGACACGAATGTCGCGCGCCATGAGCGACTCGCCTAGAAAAACTCAACAGTATCCATATCGGCAGTTTGCCCCCTCGACTCACTCCGCGGGTTGCAGCGCGGCGACGGTGTTATGGGCGGTCCGCTAGAGACCGACCTCCGCCACGTTTTATGGGTGCCCCACCCCTTTTTCCGAAAGGGATGGGGCACCCGCAAACCGCGGTGTGCTGTACGTCGATACGGAGTTGCGTCAACCTTCCCCCCACGTAAAGACCGCCCCTGGCGGGCTGGACACTTGATCCGCCCACGACAGACTTGCGCCGGCCGGCAGCCCTTGACCGCCGATGGCGAGATTCAGCGGAAGTCCTCGGAAGTTGCTTCTCCCCATGGTCCATGTAGGGACAATTGCTCCGGCTGCGACGGGAGCGCCGCGGCACTGGGGATCGGGCGCGGGGCCGGACGCGTCCTCAATGCACTACCGGGCGTCGCGGAGGCATCGGCGAAGGGTTCGCCCTCGATCATGCCCAACATGTACAACTGCCAGTCGTTCGGGTCGCGCAGCAATTGCCCGGGCAACGACGGCACCTCGTCCGGATTCAAGGGCGCGACGATCTCCGGGGTCACCAGGATGACCAGTTCGGTCAGGTTTTTGCGGTATTCGACCGACCGAAACAGGGCCCCGAGTATGGGAACATCCCCGATTCCCGGAATTCGATTGGCCACTCCGCGCACCTCCTCGTTGAGCAGACCCGCAATAGCGATGGTCTGCCCGTTACCGATCTCCACGGTCGTTTGGGTCGCCCGTGAGTTGAGCGCGGGAATCACCGTGCCCTGGAACTGCACGGCATTGGCGAAATCGAGAGCGCTGACTATCGGCGCCACCCGCAGACGAATCGTCTGGTTGGCCAGAACCACCGGCGTGAAGTTCAGCTCGATGCCGAACTTTTTCCACTCGATGGTGACGGCGTTGTTCGCCCCCCCCTGCGGCACCGGATAGGGAAATTCGCCGCCCGCCAGGAAGGAGGCGGTTTCTCCGCTGATGGCGACCAGATTCGGTTCGGCCAGCATGTGCATGAGTGAGTTGGTGGCCATCGCCTGCAAAAATATCTCCATCTGCACGCGGGGGAATCCCAGGGTCAAGGAGGTCTGGGGGCCGATGGTGACGGGTCCGGTAACAAATGGAATTTGCTGCATTACATTCACGCCCGCGGGCACGTCCATGGCAATCGAGCTGCCCCCGCCGACTTGACTGACGACGAAGGCGTCGGGGAAACTGTCGCCGGCCAGGAAGCCGTTGATACCCAGTTCGCGAACGGCCAGGCGGTTGACCTCGGCCACGACGCAGCGCAAAAGGACCTGCTGCTCACCCATCACCTGGAGGTGGTTCTGCACCACACCGCCCATGGTGCCCTCACCCTGGGGCATGAACAGGTGAGCGATTTCAAGCATTTTTTCGGCTGCGGTGGCGCTGCTCACGCGGCCGGTGAGGATAACGCTGCCGTGGATGGGAGTGGCCTGTACGTCGGACTGCGGATCGATTTTTCGCATCGCCTCCAGCAGGGCCACGAGGTCCAGTTCCACCGTGACATTGAAGATGCGCTGTCCGCCGTCCGCCGACCAGGCGATCACCTGCGTTTCTCCATAAGCGGCGCCGGAGATCATGAACTGCGTCGGGCTGACGGATTGCACAACGGCGATCTGCGGGGAGACGGATTGGAGCGTCGATATCGGCTGCGACGTTTCGATCAGGACGCTACGGTTCAGCGGGATGCTGAGGCGCTCACCGTCGTCGTGCATGTTCTTGATCTTCGCCGTGAATTTCACGCCCGGGGCGACGGGCGACACCGCATCCTCTTCCGCCCTGGCGTCGTTGACGCCTCCCTGGGGTGTCCAGGAGAGCGTCACAACGGCTGCCGGCACCAGCAGCTTCACGGCAGTAATACGAACGCGACGCTGGAGGGTCCCGATCCTTCGGGACACGCACGAGTTCTCATCCGTGAGTGCGCGAGACATTATTCGCCGGTCTCCTTATCGGTGTTACCATCGTCGTCCCGGTCAGGCAGATCGCCGCGTGCCCCCTTCCGACGCAGGCTGCGATCGCGGTCGCTGAAGAGTTGGCGGCTGCGCGATTGGAGTTGCTGCTCGTCGGATCCAAAACGCATCGAGCTGCTGTCGCCGGTGGTCCGGCCTTTGCCGACCTCGACAACCTCCATCGAATCGGCGTTTGCATAAGTTACGCGGAGGACTTGTCCGGAGGCATCCGCGCCCAGCGGGCCGTTGATCACCGTGGTGGTAAACGGCGGGTGGACCGGGCGTGCGTCGGCCAACATACTCGATACGATAGCGCTGGGCACGGTGGAGAACGAAGAGGCAGGGGCGCCCTCCGGCTCAGTTTTCTCCTCCGGCTTCTGGCCCAGCAGTTCGCTCTCCAGGGCGTTACTCTCGGCCGTAAGCAATTCGTCCTCTCCGCCCCGCATGGCTAGGGTGATTCTTCCCTTGATCTGGGCGAGGTGCAGCTTGGGAACATCCTCGGCCTTCAGGAGCAGGGTGATGGAGTTGGCGTGGGCGGCGCCGTCCTCGCTGCTGGGATCGCCGCGCAATTGGCCGACGGCGGCCACCTGCACGTTCTGCAAGATCACCCGGCTCATGGTCTCCTTAGAGCGTCCGCGTCGGACGTCCATCACCACCAGCACGTCGACGAACGAGCCGGGCAGAATCTGATAGGCCACGCCGGTCACTTCGTCGATTTTGACCGACACCGCGCGGTAGCCTTCCTCGATCTTGACCTGGAGCCCCGGGACCGTGCCCTCCGGGGCAAGCAGGTTGGGGCTGATGGGCGTGCCTGCCGGGATGGTTTTGTTGGTCACGCGCCCGGCAACGTTCTCGACCTTGCTGAAGGCATCGCTGGGAAGCAGGGGCGTGCGGACGGTCTTCTTGACCACAATCGCATCGGGGGTAATTCGCATGGTGGGTCCGATGTCCACGGTGGCAACCACGACCTCGATTTCCGGGCTGGTGGTCTGCCCTCCTTGGGCGCGCTGGATCGCGTCCACTCCCAGCTTGAGGGCCACCAGTCCGAGAACGAGTCCCAAGGCCAGCGGAATAATCGCTCTGCTTTTCATGACGAACCTCTCCTCATTGGTGCTTTCATCCTGTGCTTGTATCGGACCAAGAGCCGCGTGGATTTAGCTTTCGATTCGACAGGATGACAACCATTTATTTGGTCGTTCGCCGGCGGTAGGTTAGTTATCGGGCGCTGGCACTCGCGTCGCACGCGACAATATGCCTAGGGTGCGTACCGCTGGACATGTCGTCGTCGGCAAAACCGTCGCCGGAACGCGGACCCGCACCCGCTCCCACGGCGCGGCAGGCGTGGGCGACCGAGCCTACACCCCCTCCTTCCGCATCGAACACCATCCCTTCAGATCGCTCTGCGCTCCGAAGTAGCCGGTCAGCGAAACTTTGTCGCCCGGCAGGCTGATCTCCACGGTTTCGGTGGTTATCGGCGGGGTTGCGGTTGCGTCCGCGTGCGTCATGGTTACGGCGTATTCGCCTTCCTGGATACCGGCGGCGTTCATGATCTCCGCAATCCGCGCGCCGGCCTCCGCATAATCACCGGTGCTGCTTTGGAGAACGGCGATCCGGCATCCTTCGCGTGCGGCGTTGGCCAGCGTCTGCCGCATGAGGAACATGTAGCTGTACTCTATCATGCCGAAAATAAGCGTCATCAGGAGGGGACAGATCACGGCAAACTCGACGACGGCCGCCCCCCGCGACCTGGAATCACGACGATATCGCAAAAGCAAATTAGGCAATCTCATTTTACAGCCCCCACCACTGAAAAACCTGACCGGCGAGCACGATCAGCGAGCCGATCGTCAGGGGCACGCCGTAGGGCAGGAGTTGGGATCCTCCCGCGGCGAAGCTCTTGGCCGACCCGAACTCTCCGAACGCCGTCTCGCGGCTCTGCATCTTGACCATAAGGACGCCCACGTTGGCGCAGGCGGCCTGCAGCCGTCCACTGGAGACGATCATCACCACAGCGATGATCCCACCCAAGACCGCGCCGACCGCAAACGACACCAAGGTCATCCACGGTCCGAACCATACCCCGATAGCTGCCATGAGCTTGACATCGCCCGCGCCCATGCCGTGCATGGCCCACGGGATGATTAAGACGCCGAAGCCCACCAACAGACCGAAAAAGCCGGCGGTCATGCCCCCGAACCCGTGGAAATAGGCTTGCGCGGCGAAGCCCAGAACGATGAGTGCCGCGTTCAGCCAGTTGGGAACGCGTCGCTGTGCGTAGTCGATCCACGACGCCAAGATCACGCCGGGGACCAGAATGGCGCAGGTCACCACCCAAAACGGGTCCATGAGTCTGCTCCTTTGTATGATGTCAGGAAGCCGTCGTAACCGAGAATCCTCCGAGCTGTCCCAAGGGAAAACCCGGCGTGGGGGGGGGGGGGCGGGGGGGGGCGCGGCGGGGCCGGCGCGCCCCGCCGCCGCGCCGCCCACCGCGAGCGTCGTCCGGCGGGATCTTACGAGG
>JAUWNF010000079.1 GCA_030612785.1 Phycisphaerales bacterium | reverse complement strand
CCCCTGGCCCCCCAGGGGGCCCCGCGGGCCGCCGCGGGGCGCCAGGGGGGGGGCCCGGCCCCGCCGGGGCCCCGCGCGCCCGAGCGCGGGCCGCGGCCCCACTGCCGGCTCTGTCGAAATGACGGTGTACATGGCTCGGTGTTCCGCTCCGCTCCCGCTCCCGCAATCTGCGCGGTCAATGTGCCCAGACCCAGGTGCGGCCCGTTCTGCTCGACATACCCGACTCGGGCCGGTATCCTCCTCACCGTCTCCCTGCTCGGAGCATTCCTGGCGAGCGGGAGCAGCATCGTACGGCCCGGCGGAGGCGGTCGCAACGGTTGCCCTGGATTCGACGCGTAGGTGCGACGTGGCCAGGCAGTGCCGATTCCGTTGGTGGTGAATCGTGGTCCGGGAGTGCAAGGGCGGCGTTGTGCGGAGCGCGTAGGCGAGGCTCCCGGTCGATGGCGGCAGAACATGAGTAACGAACAGAACATCCGGCGTCCCTCGCCCAAGGGTGATGCGTCCGGTTGGGAGGACTTCAAGCGGTTCTTTCTGCGCGGATTGGCCGCTTTGTTGCCTCCTCTGCTGACCATCGCCGTGGTAGTCTGGGCCTACCGCGTGCTTGACGAGTATGTTGGGCAGCACGTTACCCGGGGCTTGATCGGCGTGTGCGCACGCACCATGGGCGAGCCCCAATTCGGAGCTCCGGACGATGCCCTGACATACGGCACGCCGATCGAAGAATGGCGGGCGGACGGCCGCCGACTCACGGTAGAACATAAGATTATTAATCACAGTGCTTTACGGAGCGCCGAGCAGGTGATACGCAAGCGTGCGGAAGCGGCCCGCAACCACGCCAAGTGGCAGATCGTCTTTGCAAAGTACAAATTGAACATCATAGGTTTTTTGGTGGCCATCATTTTCGTATACTTCATGGGGGTCTTTCTGGCCAGTCTGATAGGTCGGACGACTTGGCGGATGGCCGAAAGCGCTTTGTTTCGGATCCCGGTGATCGGGACAATCTACCCCAGCTTCAAACAGGTCACCGACTTTGTGCTCTCTGAGCGCAAGCTGGAGTTTTCGGGAGTAGTGGCGGTCGAGTATCCCCGCAAAGGGCTCTGGTCGGTGGGGTTGCGTACCGGCCCCCCGATGGCGTCGATCGCGAAGGCTGCTGGGAAGGAGTTGGTAACGGTATTTATCCCCAGTTCGCCGACGCCGGTGACCGGATACGTGATTACCGTGCCCCGGCAGGATACGATTGATCTGGCGCTTACGATTGATGAGGCCCTCCGCTTCACCATCAGTGGCGGGGTGATCAAACCCCCGCAAGAGCTGATCGAACGGCGCGGCGACAACGAATTGCCGGGCAAAGGCTGATTCCGCCCGCGCCCTGGCTTGAGGTCACAGGGGAAAGAAAAGGACTGATTTGGCGCTTCGACGTTGCATACGTCCGTGCTGCGTGTGCAGCCTTATTTAAGGAGGTGAGTCCGTGCAGATATCTGTGACCGGCCGGCATGTCGAGGTTACCGAGCAAGTGAAGGATTACGCCCGGGAGAAGGTCTCCAAACTCCCTCGGTTTTTCGATCGGGTGCAAGCCATCGACATCGTGCTGAACCACGATTCGGGTGACTTTTCGGTGGAGATTATCGTGCGTGTGGATCGGGCCGACCCATTCATCGCCCGCGAATCGGGGCCGGATACCTTCGCCTTGATCGACACCCTCACCGACAAGCTCGGTCGTCAGTTGAGGCGTCATAAGGAACGGTTACGCAATCGTAAGGGTCTCGCCGATAAGACGGAGTTTTTCGAGGCCGAATGACGGGGGCGACGACGGCCCGCCGGACTGGAAGACCTGTTTGGAGCGGAGCATCCAGAGAAGCAGGCACCGGCTTGTCTCCGCCACAAGGGATCGGAGTTGTCTAAAGCGAGCGCCGAAGAACTCACTCGGTGGAAACGTATGAAACTGACAGATTTTATCCACACAGACTCGGTGATACCGGAATTGCAGGCCAAGGATCGCAACGGGGTGGTCCGCGAGTTGATTCAGTCGCTAGCCGATCACGGGGCGATTCCTGAGGAATTGGTCGATCCGCTGGTCCGCTCCACCATCCAGCGTGAGAATCAAGGGAGCACGGGGTTCGGCAAGGGGGTCGCCGTTCCACACGTGAAGCACGACAAGATTGCCAAGCTCAGTGCGACTATTGGTCGATCCAGCCACGGCGTGGATTTTGCGGCCCTGGATCGTTCACCGGTCTATACGATCTTTCTGTTGTTGAGTCCAAAATCCGACCCGGATGGGCACTTGGCGGCCATGGAGAAGATCTTTCGGCATTTGCAGCGGGATAATTTTCGCCGTTTTCTGCGCCAGGCGGATACCAAGGAAGCGATTCGGGACTTGATGATCGAAGCGGACGAGTTGTAGTCGGTTCCGCAGGAGTCGTGCCGCTACGAGAAAGGATGCGGTTGGTCTATCTATGGCGGGATCCGGGCGGTGTCAGACCGGGACAAGATGTTGGTTCGAGAGATT
Source organism: Phycisphaerales bacterium (assembly GCA_030612785.1). Lineage (GTDB taxonomy): Bacteria > Planctomycetota > Phycisphaerae > UBA1845 > UBA1845 > JAAEQG01. The sequence continues at coordinate 7,843 of JAUWNF010000079.1, read as the reverse complement.
CGGATAGTGAACCGGCAGGGTCTGCACACGCGCCCGGTCATGAAATTCGTGGATGTGATCGGCCGGTTTTCGTCCGAGGTTCGCGTGGACAAGGGAGAGGGAACCGAGCAGGTGGACGGTCGAAGTCCTATGGAAATGATGCTTCTGGAAGCGCCGCAGGGCACCTCGTTGCGGATCATGGCCAAGGGCGAGGATGCCGCTGAACTGCTCGACGCCGTGGAAGCACTGATCAACAGTCGATTCGGGGAAGAGTAGACCATTTCGGGCGGTGGCATGCGCGGAGGGGGCTTCCACCGCTACGGAGTAGGTCCCCGCGCCGGGTGGGGTGCGTTTCGCTGGTGCCCGGCTCAATGGGCGCGGGGGAGTGCTTGGTTACCGATTGGTGAAGTGGTGGTCTGATCGATGGAGATCCTCACGGGCATTGCAGTTTGTCCCGGCGTTGCGATCGCCGAAGCCGTCGTCCTCAATACCGAGGACTACCGCATTCCCCGCCGCTCCATCTCCGCCGGTGAGGTCGAGGCGCAAGTACGGATCCTGGAGGACACCTTCGGTAAGTCGATCGAGGAGCTCCGCACGCAGATGGAGCAGGTCGCCAATCGCCTGGGGCACGATGCGGGCGACGTGTTCACCTGGCACGTCGGTGTCCTGCAGGACCCGCAGATCCGCCGGGCCATCGAGAACCTGATCCGTGAACGGAAGTACTCCGCGGCGTACGCGGTGAGCACCATCATGCGCAACTATCAGCGCCGCTTCATGCAGATGAGCGACCCGCTGCTGGCCGAGCGCATCCGCGATGTACAGGACATCGAACGCCGGCTCTTGCGAAACGTGTTGGGGGAGTCCCGCGAGGACCTGGAGCACCTCAGCCAGCCGTCGATTCTGGTGGCGCACGATGTTTCCCCGTCCCTGGCGGCGAGCTTGGGGCAGGCGAACATTCTGGGGGTGGCCTTGGACGTCGGGGGCTCCACCTCGCACACGGCGATTCTGTTGCGGGCCTTGGGGCATCCCGCGGTCATCGGGGCGAAGGACGTGTCCACGCGAGTCAGCGGAGGGGATCTGGTCGTGGTGGATGGTTCGGGCCAGATGATTATCGCCCACCCTGACCAGGAAACCCTGGAACACTACCGTGCCCGGCAACGGACGTATTCACGGATCGAGCGGGAACTGGTTCAACTCCGCGATCTGGAAGCGGCAACCCAAGACGGCACGCGCATTGAGCTTTTAGGGAATATAGAGTTTCCCGTGGAGGCGGCGGCCTGCGTGGAGAAAGGCGCGGACGGCATCGGGCTCTACCGAACCGAATTCTTGTACTTGCGCGCGGAGGGCCCGCCGGATGAGGAAGAGCAATACGGAGCCTACCGGACGGCCATCGAGGGGAGTCAGGGTCGGCCGATCGTCATCCGAACTTTTGACCTGGGGGCCGACAAATACACCCAGGAACGGCAGTACGAGCAAGAACGGAACCCCATGCTGGGTCTGAGGTCGATCCGCTACAGCCTGCAGCACCTGGACATGTTCAAGGTGCAGCTTCGGGCCGTTCTACGGGCCTCGGTGCTCGGCGAAGTAAAGCTCATGTTCCCGCTGATCACGAGCCTGATGGAGTTCCGTCAGGCCAAGATGACGCTGCACGACGCCATGGAGGACCTGGAGGAAGAGCAGTTGTCCTTCAACCCCAGCATGGAGGTGGGCATGATGCTGGAGACGCCCGCGGCGGCCCTGCAATGCCGGGAATTCACCCGCGAGGTCGCTTTTATCAGCATCGGCACCAACGATTTAGTCCAGTATCTGCTGGCGGTCGACCGGGGCAATGAGCGGGTCGCGCGCTTCTACAACATGACCCACCCAGCCGTGCTGCGTACGCTCCGGGACGTCATTCGCACTTGTGCAAAGGCCGAGGTTCCCTGTAGTCTATGTGGCGAGATGGCGGGACAGCCCCTGTACACGCTGCTGCTGTTGGGGCTGGGGCTGCGGACCTTCTCTATGGCTCCGGCGAGTATTCCGGAAGTAAAGAAGTTGATCCGCTTGACCACCCTGGCGCACGCGGAGCGCGTGACCAGGAAATCCTTGACGTTCGAGACGGAACGACAGGTATCGAACTATCTTCGAGACGTAACTCGAAAACTCCTGCCCGACGATCCGATCTAGCGCGTGGCGGAACGGAGCCCGGGTGGACGATACAGTATAAGCGTCGATGGTCGGGATTGAGTCCGGACCGATGGACAGTATTTGTGGGAGTGCGTTCTGAGACGCCGAAGGAAAGTCTAGGGGTGTGAGGTACCGGTATGCGGTCGATTTCACCGTGGGCGGTGACGTGCGGTTTTGTTCCCACCGGGACATGATCCGGCTGTTCGCCCGGGTCTTGGCGCGGGCGGAGTTGCCCGTTCGGTTTTCTGAAGGCTTTAATCCGCATCCGAGGTTTTCCATTGTACCGCCTCGCCCGGTAGGGGTGGCGACCGACGGTGACCGTCTGGTCGTGGAATTGACGCACGAGATCGAAAGTGACGACCTCCTCCGACGACTCTCAGACACGATGCCCCAGGGCATTACACTCCTTCAGGCACGGAGGCTTGCTGATGCGGAACGGTGCCGAGCGCACCGAGTGTCCTATGTGGTCACCGTTCCGCACGCCGAACTTGAAGCCTTGCCTGTCCGGGTTGCCCAACTCGCCGGTTCCGGCTCGATCTTGGTCGAACGCATTAACAAAAAGGATGGCCAGCCCAAGCGCGTGGACATCGCTCCCTACCTCGACACCCTGGCCGTGGTGCATAACGGGATCGCGATGACCCTTCTGGTGACGGAAGAAGGAACGGCCAAACCATCGGAGGTTTGCGCGGCCTTGGGCGTAACCGACGACGCGGTCAACTCGTGGACCCGTCGAGTGAAGGTCGAATGGACGTAGAATCGCCTGAACCGACTCAACAACCTAACGGAAATGCCCGAAGCGAGCGTAAGCCCGCGACGCGGCGCCCACGCAAGCGAAGGACAAAGCGCAAGAGCCCGGCCTCGGCGAGTGCTGACGCTACGCGGGGTGATGACGACGCGCCTGCGGGTGAAGTTCCGCCGGTGAGGCGCGCAAACGGCGAGTCGCCGAGTACAACCGCCGAACCGACCACCGAAAACCCCCCCGTGGCCGCTGCTACCCCAAGACGCACGCGGAAGCGCAGGGCCAAGCGCAGAAAACCCACGCAGGGCGATCGTGCTGGCATAACCTCTGATGCGGCGGAAGCGCTCGCCCAGAAGCATGCCGCGCGTAGTGAAACAACGGCGGATCAGCCACCGGCCGGTATGGACAGGAAGGCCCAGGAGACGAAGGACGCCCCGACGGCGACGCCAACGGCCGACGCCAAAGAGCCGCCGCAGGCACCTCGCAAACCCAAGCGCCGAAGACGATCCACCAAGGCTCACAGGAGCCTGGTGGCGGCAGACGTGTCGGCTGCCGAGACCGCACAACCGCCCGCCATTGAGGGACCACCCCCGAAAGAGCTTGAGGCAAAACCCGTCGCGGCGGACAAAGCGTCGAAAACGGGTCGCGAAATGATCATCAACGTCTCTGCCGGCGAGGAATGCCGCATCGCGATCCTTCACGAGGGTCGTCTCGAGGAGTTACACCTGGAGCGGCAAAGCGCCGAGTCGCACGTGGGCAATATCTACAAGGGCCGGGTGACCAACGTCGAGCCGAGCATTCAGGCGGCGTTTGTCGATTTCGGACTGGCCAAAAACGGATTCCTGCACGTCTCCGACGTACAGCCCAAGTACTTCCCGAACGGCCGCAACGAGCCCGAGAACGTCGGCAAGAAGGTGCCGCGCCGCGATCGTCCGCCCATCCACAAGTGCTTCCACCGCGGGCAGGAAGTCATCGTCCAGATCACTAAGGAAGGCGTTGGCACCAAGGGGCCGACGCTGACGACCTACCTATCCATCCCCGGGCGGTATCTGGTGATGATGCCGGGCATGAGCCGACTGGGTGTCTCGCGCAAGATTGAGGATGAAGAGGAGCGGCACAAGATGCGGAGCATCCTGAATGAGCTGTCCCTGCCTGAAGAGATGGGCTTCATTTTGCGGACCGCCGGCCTGGACCGTACCAAGCGGGACTTGCAGCGCGACCTGAACTACCTGAGACGTTTGTGGAAGATCGTGGAAGACCGGATTCGCCACACCCGGGCACCCGCGGAGCTGTACCAGGAATCGGATCTGGTCATCCGTACCATTCGTGACTTGTCCACCGCCGAGTTTGACCGCATCGTCGTCGACCACGAACCGACGGCTCAGAAGGCGCGCGAGTTCATGCAGATCGCCATGCCCCGCGCGCGCAACGTCATCGAACTCTACACAGGTCCTGAGCCCATCTTCCACAGATACGGCATCGAAGTGGAAATCGAGCGGATCAACTCCCGCCACGTTCCCCTCCCTTTGGGGGGGTCATTGGTGATCGAGTCCACCGAGGCCATGGTGACGATCGACGTGAACAGCGGGAAGTTCCGCAGCATCGACGACGCCGAGGAGACCGCCTTCCAACTCAACCTCGAGGCCGCGAAGGAGATCGCGCGCCAGCTTCGTCTGCGCGACTTGGGCGGCCTGGTGGTCTGCGACTTCATCGACATGCGCCTGGACCGCCATAAACGCGCCGTGGAACGAACCCTGCGCGACGCGCTCAAGATCCACAAGGAACGTGCCCGGATCCTGCGTATGAGCCAGTTCGGACTGATCGAAATGACCCGCCAGCGGCAGCGCCCGTCGATCAAGCGCAGCATCTACGCGGATTGCCCCCATTGCAGGGGCACCGGATTGGCCAAGACCTTGGAGACGATGGTGCTCGAAGTTATCCGAGTGTTGCAGTTGGCCACACACCGACCCGACGTTGCCCAGGTTACGCTAACCGTGTCACCGAACGGCGCCGTCGCCGTGCTCAATCAGCGCCGGGCCGCCCTCCACGAGCTCGAGCAGGAAACCGGTACCACCATCGTGGTCAAGGGCGACCCCACGTTCGGGGTGGACCACCTCACCCACGAGTTTCGCGATGACCGCGGAAGAATCATCTCGCCGGACTTGTCGTAGCGTTGCGTGGTACAATGGTGGGTTGGCGTGGGTGGGCCGGCCCTCTCCGTTGCTAATCGATGTCCGATGGACTCAGTCCGCATTCACAGCGCGGAGGCAGATGAACCTCATTCGAGGGCGGCGTTGCCGGATCAGGGTTGTCTCTTGAACGGCCAAGCCGGCGCCGGTGATCAGCGCGGCCAGGTCGTCGGGAGAAAAGTGGTGGTGGTCCTCTCGCGGCCGGCCCCGGCGGCGCAGATAGCCGAGGCTCATCTGAATCCACGACCACAGGGAGGTGTCATGCCCGGCGCAGTCGATCACGACGACTTTCCCGCCGGGCGTCAGGACGCGGTGGCATTCCCGCACGACGGTGGCCGGCGCGTCCGCATGATGCAGCAGGTTGACGGCCAGCACGGCGCTGAACGAGTCATCCGCGAATGACGTGTGGCAGGCGTCTTCCGTCCGTATTTCAACGTTGTCGTAGCCGCCCAGTCGCTGCGTCGCCTGCTCCAGCATTTCCGGGCTGAAGTCCGTTGCCGTCAGGTGCTTGACCCGCTCGGCGATCATCGCGGAGAAGATGCCGGTTCCGCAGCCCAGTTCGAGCACCTCGTCAGCGCCCGTGAACTGCCGCGCTAGCCACGAGCGGATTTCACTCTCAAACGCCTCCCCCATGACGCTGCGATACTCGGCGTCATAGGCGTGGGCGGCTTGGCCCCAGTGTTCGCACTCCTCTTTGCTTCCCGGCATGTCGAGTTCCTGAGAACGCAAGATTGGCCGCAAGGGCCACTTTGCGCGGCGTTTCCGGCATGATACCCCCAAACGGCGGTGGACGACACTCTGCCCTCTGCATTTGTCTGGCGTAGGTGACGAAGTTGTCCAGCCAGGAAAAGGGGGGACGGAAACAGGGGAACAGGCTCCGAGCCGAACTCGTCGAATGCCACTCAACAAGCACGCCGCTCGGTGCCCGTCCCCTTTTTCCGCACGCGTAATCCGCAATCGTCAATCGTTAATCGGTACTCGCCTCACGGCGCCGCGGGCCGACGCCGCCGTCAACAACAGCAGCGTCAACCAATTGAAGACGCCCGCCTTTTCTCCACGCCCCCCTCAGGGACATACGTTCTCCGGCAGCCGATCGCGGATGGCGTCGTTAACCTCCTGGGCCAGCGCAAGAGCGTGTCGGGCTTCCTCTTCGGAAGGTTGCTCCGACTCGCCAGGATAGCGAAAAAACCAGGCGTAGACTGTCAAGCCTCCTGCACGGCAGCACAACGCCTCGAGCGAATTGTCTAACTCGACGCATTGTTGGCCGGTTACCGCCAGATCGTGCGTCTTTCGGAAAGGACGGTCATGCCAGGTCAGAAAACCCTTGAGCACTTTCTCCACCGCCTGCTGGCAGTGAAACAGAACGTCTTCTAGCAAGGGAGGAGTTGCCTCGAAGCCATTTCGGGCTGCACGCAGGTCCATCTCGCCCTTGCCCAGCCAAGCCCGAGTGTCGGCCACTCTCGTGGGATCATGCGCCATAGAGCAACCTCCCTTCCCGACCGCTGGTGGAGGGAAGCGAGGCTTTCAAGTGCAGTCGGCTTTCAAACGCTCGCAGAGTCCATACCAGAACATCGGCAGCCGTTCCCAGGCCCCACAACAAGCGGTGCGCCCGCTGGGCCAGGCGGTATCCCGGGTCGCTCGCCTCGTGCACTACGACCATCAGGTCGTAATCGCTGTCCGGATCGTCATCCCCCCGAGCGCGGGAGCCGAACAGGTAGACCCGTTCCGGGTGGAATGCTTCGACCAGCCGCCGAACGATCTCGGTCAGAACCGGCTCATCGCGGCTATCGGGGATTGCGCTGATCATTACATCACCATATCACCCCAAACTACTTCGTCAACCGGCATACCGCGGCAAGACAGCACAGCCCCAAGTCTTCCGGTCCATCCGGTTCAAGGGAACAAGGTCGATCAGCTCCTTTGAGCTGTCAGCCGTCAGCTATCGAAGTAGTATTGCGTGAGACAGGCGTCCCGGCGCACGAACGGACCCGAGGCGTACTGCTCACCGAGCAACGCGCCTCGGGCCGTAGGTCCGGTGGCAGGTGTAGGAACCGCGGTGCGGGCCGGCTTACGGAGCACGCCCCTCGCGCGTATGATTGCTCCGCACCGTAAGCCCTACAGGACTGCCAATTCCTGCGTAATCCTCAATCGTCAATCGGCACTCGCCTCACACCGTCGCTGGCCGACGTCGCTGGCCAAACACAATCGCCCCCGCCGTCAACAACAGCAGCGTCATGACGATCAGGCCCCATTCGGAGACGGTGGGAATGCCCCCCTCACAAGCGTCGTCGATCCCGTTCCCGTTGTTGTCGCCGAGACAATGCGGCTGTCCCGACATCACACCGTCCAAACCGTCGCACTCTGAAGGAGTTACCTCAACGCAATCGCCGTTGGGAAGACAGCAAGCCGGAGTGCTTCCCAGATGGATGTAGTGATAGTCCTCAAAGTCCTCAACATTGAAGACACCGTTCCCGTAGTCCCACAACACCTCGGCGGGAAGCAGGTTGACATTATCCTCATTGTACTCATCCGGAACGATGTAAACTTCGATGGGAGACGTTACCTGCGAGCCAATCTTCAAGAGTATCTCACTTTCCCACATCAACACCGACGCGAACGGGGTTTCCACCATTGTCTGACTCAGCCCGTTGGTGGTGATTCCCAAACTGGTTGCTGCGGATTCGCTTAGGATTGGCCGATCGTACAGAAAACCGAAATCGAAAGGCACTTCCACAAACTGCCGGCTACGACCATCGTCATCATTCTTCGC
>JAUWNF010000377.1 GCA_030612785.1 Phycisphaerales bacterium | reverse complement strand
CTCGTCGGTCCCGGGGCGGAAGTACGAGCACGTCGTCCGCCCGACGCCGGGCGAGATCAGCCGGCAGCAGCCGGTCTCCAGATCGAGCGTGTATATCTGGAAGAACGGGTTGCCCGGATAGCGCTCGCTCTGGAAGATTATCTTGTTGCCGTCCGGTGAGAAGTAGCCCTCGCCGGCTCGCCGGCCCACGTAGGTGAGCTGACGGGCGCGGGTGATGAACCGGTCGCGGGCTACGTCATCGGCGACAGCGGGCGCGGCGCCGACCAGTGGAAGCCCGAAGCACAGCGTCAACCATCCAAGCGTACCTCTCTGTCTGAACATGTGTCCACCAACTCCTTGCCTTGGGACGAGTTCGCGCCAACAGCAGCACGCACCGCCGGGAGGTCCACCCGGCGCGCGAGCACGATTATTCCGAGAGGACGAAGAGCTCTAGCGCCATGACTCCCACGCCAATCAGCGCGGCACCGGCGATGACGCCGGCGCAGATCGATTCCTGATTCTGCACAAACACCTCATTGGGACGCTGCTCCGGCTTGGGCCAGAGCTTACCGATCACCCAGAAGATGAAGGAGCCGAAGAACATTGCGAGGCATATCCTGAACGGGATCACAAATGCCAAACCGATGCCGACCGGGGTGAGCGGGAACTTGCCCTTGCTGGCGCCGCGCACGATCTCGAGCACGATGCCCAGAGCGGCGCCGATTCCGGCGGCCCAAACCGCGGTGGCGGCCAACTGGCTGAGACCCTCCGTGAGGATCTCGGCCACGCCTTTCCACACGACTGCCGCAGGATACGGGTACTCTTCCGAAATCAGCCCGGCCGGGTTGTTCCGCAAGAACAGGGGATAGAAGATCGCAACCGAGAAGATCGCCCCGGAGAACGCCCCGATAAGATGCCCGATGGCCTGCAATCGCGGTTTGGCCCCGAGCATGTACCCCGGCTTGATGTTCTGGATGAGGTTGGAGGCATTACCGGCCACCTCGGCAGTGATTCCGGCGGTAGCGAGGTTGGTGGTGATGTTCCCCGGCGCGATCCCGCCGTAGACGAGTTGGGTGATCTTGCCCAACGGTCCTGTCGGCGTAATGGAAGTCAACGCCGTGGAGTTGACGCCGATCAAGGCGAAGATGAACACCATCGGCACGGCGATGGCGCCCATCCAGTAGCTTACGCCGAAGAACGACTGCGCCATCCACACCAAGTACGCTCCGACAATCGGTACTCCGACCAGCGAAACCCATAACGGCAATTCGATGAGCCGCAGCGGATCGGAGTTCCGCTTCTTCTGCTTTTTCCCGAACAATCCCTTGAACGCGCTGACGAACATCTGCGGCTTGGCGAAGAAGGAGTACAGCGAGGCGGTGGTCATCATCGCTACACCGCACCACAAAGCCCACTTCGTGATGTCCGGGTACGTGACTTGAAAGAACCCGCTGTCGCTCACGGTATGCACGATGTCCCCGCGTTTGATCATGATCGGCACCAGAATGCCGTAGTTGATTATCGCGCCGACCATGAGCGAAACACCGGTGCGGATTCCCATCAGCCCGCCGGCTCCGATCATCGCGAATTCCAACTCCGGCCGGATGGTGAGGTCCCTCAGCGGCGTGCCCGCGATGTTCGGCATCCACCATCCGAGCCTCTCAGCCAACCGGTAGTACCACTCGTCGAGCAGTTCCGGCAGGGTGAGAAACCCGATTCTCAGCTTCTCCATTATCGCATGCGATTGGAACAACCTGAGCACACCGGCGATGATGCTGAAGATCACCAGCAGCTTGGCGGGCAGGGCGGATTTCGCGCCCCCCTCACCGCTATGCAACGTGTCCATGACCACGCCGCACGCCCGGCCTTCGGGGAACGGAAGCTGCTCATCGTTGATGAACCGCCGCTTAAGCGGGAAGGCGAACAACACGCCCATCACCGCCAGCCCCAGCAACCACATGACCATCTGCCACCAGGGGATGACGGTGTCGGTCACCACCATGTAGGCAGCCATGCTGGCGATCAGTGGGCCGTTCATGTACCCGGCGGCACAGGCGATCGACTGGAGAATGTTGCTCTCCAACACGTTGTAGTTGTATCCCAACCCGACCTTCGACAAGGCCTTGAACATCACAAAGGCCAGAATAACCGCGGTGATGGCCACGCCCAGCGACCAGCCCGCCTTGGCCCCGACGTACAGGTTGGTGATCGACAGCAGCCCACCGAGCAAGAAGCCGCAGATCACCACGCGCACGGTCATCTGCGGAACGTCACCCTTATAAACGTTCTCCAACCACCAGCGGTCCTTTTCCTCGACCGTCATGGTGCGGATTTGCTCGTCGGTCAGATATTTGATGGCCATGCGACAGTTCCAGGGAGCGCGCGGTTCGCCGCTTCCATCCGCTTGGTGTCCGGACTTCGCGATGCGGCCGCCGCTACGGCACCCGTGCGGTCGGCGTACACTCCGCCGGAAGCGATTGCCGCACAAGTGACCCGAAATCCCCCCGCGCGTCAAGCTGAAGGCGGGTACGCCGCCCGCGAGGGAAGCTCGGAGCGAACCGCCATCGAAGCGTTGCCGGGCTATCCGGCCACCCGGGGGGCGGCGTCGCCCGGTGGAAACAACAGATTCCGCCGGCTTGGGGCGGATTTCCCAGCACTGACGCAGCCGCTCCGTTGCTTTTTCGGGCGTCAGCTACTAAAAGGTCACCTTTGTTTTGGGGCAGCTTGCCGGATCGATTAACATGCAGACCGCGCGGACTTCAAGTCGGCGGCTCGTTGGGGTTTGGCATACCTGACATCCCTGGAGATGAGATTGTGGCTATTGCATACAACCAGCGGACGCACAAGAACGGAGAACTGCGGGGCTCGAACGCGGGCATGGAAGTAACCCTGGTCGGCTGGGTGCAGAGTTACCGCGACCACGGGGGAATGGTCTTCATCGACCTGCGCGACTACACCGGCCTGACCCAACTCAAGTTCGATCCTGCGACCAATCCCCAGGCCCACGAAATCGCCGGCGGTCTGCGCAACGAGTACGTCATCGCGGTGGTGGGGCAGGTGGTCGCGCGCGGCGCGAATATCAACCCCGAGATGCCCACCGGCGAGATCGAGGTCGAGGTGCGCGAGGTGGACATCCTGAACAAGTCCGAGCCGGTGCCGCTCGAGGTCACCGACGAGCTGGACGCCAGCGAAGAGCAGCGCCTCAGGCATCGTATGCTGGACCTGCGGCGCCCGCGCAACCAGGCGATCTTCCGCCTGCGGCATCGCATCGCCAACGCCATCCGCGACTACTTCAACGCGAACGACTTCGTGGAGATCGAGACGCCGTTTCTGACCAAGTCGACGCCGGAAGGCGCCCGCGATTATCTGGTGCCGTCACGCATTCAGCCGGGGCACTTCTTCGCCCTGCCGCAATCGCCCCAGATCTTCAAGCAACTTTTCATGATGGCCGGTTTCGACCGCTACGCCCAGATCGTCCGCTGCTTCCGCGACGAGGACCTGCGGGCCGACCGCCAGCCGGAGTTCACCCAACTCGACATGGAGATGGCGTTCGTTCAGGCCGACGACGTCATGGAACAGGTCGAGGGTTGCTGCAAGGCCATCTTCCAGCACGGTATCGGGGTGGACATCCCCACCCCCCTGCCGCGTATGAGCTATCAGGAAAGCATGGACCGGTTCGGCATCGATCGGCCGGACACCCGTTTCGGGATGGAACTCCAGAACGTCACCGACATCGTGCGGGGCACGGATTTCGGCGTGTTCAGGCAAGCCCTCGACGCGAACGGCGTGGTCCGGTGCATCGTCGCCAAGAAGGCCGAGAGGCTCACGCGGAAGATCACCGACGGTTTGGCCGACGAACTGCGCGGTATCGGGGCGGGCGGCCTGCCGCTGACCAAGGTAATCAAAGGCAAGGACGGCCCCGAGTTCTCCACCGGAGTAGCCAAGTTCGTGCAACCGTTTTGTGCCCCGTTGTGCGCGGCGACCGGGGCCGAAGTGGGCGACGTGATCTTCTTCATGCCCGGCCGGTACGACGAGGTGTGCAAATACCTTAACTACCTGCGGACGCGGTTGGGCGAGATCCTGGAGTTGATCCCCGACGATCAGTGGCACCTGATGTGGGTGGTAGACTTCCCCATGTTCGAGTGGGACGACGAGGAACAGCGCTGGTTCAGCACCCACCACCCCTTCACGGCCCCGCGCGATGAAGACGTCCACCTTCTGGACAGCGATCCTGGCCGGGTGCGAGCCAAGGCTTACGACTTGGTGCTCAACGGTGTCGAGATGGCCGGCGGCCGCATCCGTATCCATCAGCCGGACGTACAGGTCAAGGTCTTC
>JAUWNF010000025.1 GCA_030612785.1 Phycisphaerales bacterium | reverse complement strand
CCCTTGGGTTACTTCTGCGGTGGAAAGGATTGACCTTGTCGGCGTGCCTCCCCCCAACACATACTGACTAATAGTATACCGGGCGACCGCCCGCGACGCAAGCAGTAAGCCCGCAGAATCGGCAGGGACGGACGACGGGTGTCCGCCAGGCTGATCACCGGGACCGATGGCGGATGCCCCAAGATGTGGCCCCTAATAGTTCCTACCCCCCGTTATCTAGGGGCAGAAAGCGGTTCTTGGTGGTCGGGTGGCCCACCTCCTTTATTGTGCGACCTCCAGATTCCTACAAACAGTACGTACTGTTTTTCTTGGATTCCTGAGCCGCACTGCCCGACGCAGGCAGGTACGCTAACTCCAGCGTTCGGCGTTACTTGTGAAACGGGTAAGCGAGGGGATTCGAACCCCCGACCCCTTGGACCACAACCAAGTGCTCTAACCAACTGAGCTACGCCTACCATCCGCGCCGCACGCCCGGAGCGTGCGCCGCCGCTCACCGTCAGCCGGCATCGCCCGCGGTTCGACGCCCACAGTGCGACCCAGCCGGCGGGAACTGGAACACCTTAAAATATATGTCTTTATGGCGGCGGAAGCAACACGACTTGAGGCGGTTTCCACGCCGTCAGTTCCTGGACCCGGAAACCCTTTCATTGCTCCTGTGTACAATTCGATGGTACAGTTGTGGCGGCAGATGAAGATGAACCAAACCATCACGATCCTGAGCACTCTGGTTATCAGCGTGGTCAGCCTCGGCGGATGTACCGATCCACGGGCGGAGGCTCCCACCCGCACCCGGCTCGATCGCGTCAATCGCTACGGTAGGATGGTGCGCGACCGCGAAAACGAAGGCCCGCGGCGTCTGGCGGCCAGCGCCGACCTCATCGAACGCCAGTCCCGCCGGCACGACGCCTACCTGAGGCGCGACCTGAAGCGCCTGAAAGACTGGTCCCGGCGCGACATCCAACGCTGGCACGAACGCCAGGCCCGCTATCGAGCCGATCTCGAAGACCTCTGGGACGGCAACCTCGAGCTGGCCGACGAGACCATCCCCCACATGTTTTACTGAATACCAGCCGACGCCGAAGACCCTCACTCATTCAGCAGTCCTCGGTCGGCAATGCCCAATACGTCCTCCTACCGCCTTTCTACTCAACAGCCGAGTCGGTATATTCACCGGCGATGGCGGAGCAGACCACAGCCAACGACCTCCCGTGGACGGTCGCTCGTCTGCTGCAATGGACGCGGCAGTACCTGACCCAACGAGGCGTGGACGAAGCTCGGCTGGCCACCGAGGTCTTGCTGGCGCATGCGCTGGGCTGCAAGAGGATCGAGTTGTACACCCGCTTCGACAGCGTTCCGGAGCCGGAAAAACGGGCTGCCTTCCGGGAACTGGTCAAAGCCGCCGCCGATCACACGCCCGTGGCCTATCTGGTCGGCGGGAAGGAGTTCTTTTCGCTGGACTTTGAAGTGACGCCCGCGGTGCTCATTCCCCGGCCGGAGACGGAGGCTCTGGTGGCACGGGCACTGGAGCTCTGCAAGGAACGCCGCCTGGAGGGCCCGCAACTGCTCGACGTGGGTACCGGCAGCGGATGCCTGGCGGTTACCATCCTCAAGCATCTTCCGTCGGCCCGGGCGGTTGCGACCGACATTTCTGCGGAGGCTCTGCAGGTGGCCCGGCGGAACGCGGAAATGCACAAGGTTGCCGACCGGGTCCGCTTTGCGGAGGTCGACCGGCTCGAACTCCCGGCGGACCTGATACCCTGCGGCGGGTTCGATCTGTTGGTGTCGAATCCCCCGTACGTCACTGCCGACGAGATGGCTACCTTACCTCCGAACGTCCGTGACCACGAGCCCGCCGTCGCCTTGGCTGAGGGGGGCGACGGGCTGTCGTTTTACCGCACATTTGCCGAGACCGGTCCCGCAATTCTGCGCGTTGGGGGATCGATCCTCGTCGAAATCGGGTATGGTAAAGGGGATCGGGTCTTGGAGATCTTCGATCGATCCGGTCGCTTCGAGCACGTGGGCACCTGGCGCGACCCGGGCGACCCGCACGATCGGGTCATGGAGTTTCACCTGGCGATTGGGGATTATCGTGGAGTACTTCGAGATTAGTGGCGGGACGCGGCTTAAGGGAACGGTGAAGGTCAGTGGTGCCAAGAACGCGGCACTTCCCATCCTGGCCGCGACCATCCTCTGCGAAGGCGAAACCGTCCTGCGCAACGTGCCCGATCTTCAGGACGTTCGCCAGATGATTACGCTGTTGGGCCGGTTGGGCGTCACCTGTGAGCGTCTGGCGGACGGCGCGTTACGTCTTCGCGTCGAGGATGAGATGAACTGCCACGCCGATTACGAACTGGTGTCCAAGATGCGGGCCAGCGTCTGCGTCATGGGGCCGCTGCTCGCCAAGCGGAAGCGGTCTCAGGTTTCGCTGCCCGGCGGGTGTGCCATCGGCGACCGGCCGATCAACCTCCACGTCCAGGGGATGCGCGGCCTCGGCGCCGACTTCGAGCTGGTCAACGGCGATATACTGCTAAAGGCCAAAAAGCTCAAGGGTAGCGAGCTATTCCTCGGTGGGCCTTTCGGCTCCACCGTAACCGGAACCGCCAATGTGATGATGGCTGCTGTACTGGCCGAGGGGCGTACGGTCATCGAGTCGGCCGCCTGTGAGCCGGAGGTCGTCGATCTGGCCGAATTCCTGAACAAATGCGGAGCACAAATCCTGGGATACGGGACTCCGCGCATCACCATCGACGGCGTCGCGTCCCTCCAGGGCGTCGAGCACACCGTCATCCCCGACCGCATTGAAACCGGCACGTTCATCATCGCGGCGGCCATCACCAACGGCGAACTCTCCGTGGAACAAGGTCGCCTGGAACACCTCATTGCGGTGGTGGACCGCCTGCGGCAAATGGGCCTCAACATCGAACGCTATGAAAAAGGCATCGTGGTAAGCTCGGCGCGGCGGCTGGAACCGATTGAATTGACCACGCAGCCTTACCCAGGTTTTCCAACCGATCTCCAGGCCCAAGTGATGGCGCTGCTCTGTCTGGCGGATGGCAACAGTGTGGTCACCGAGAAGATCTTCCCCGACCGCTTCATGCACGTGGCCGAGCTGAACCGCATGGGGGCCCACATCCGCAAGGAAGGCCCGACCGTGATCGTCGAAGGCGTCAAGAAGCTGATCGGTGCCCCGGTGATGGCTTCGGACCTGCGGGCCTCCGCCGCCCTGGTCCTGGCGGGACTGATCGCCAAGGGCCATACTACGGTCCACCGGGCGTACCACATCGACCGCGGTTACGAGCGGATCGAGGAGAAGCTCGCCTCCGTCGGGGCCGACATCCGCCGCGTGGATAAGTGAGGCTACGTTCGGCCGGCTCCTCATCGCCATACCCATTTACCAATTTAATACCAAAAAATGCTGATTTGGTAATTGACGGGCACGTCCGCAGCTATATACTGATTCGGTATGAATTGGTATTATATTGGTAATTCCATAAGGCCTTGCCTAAACAAAGGTTACGATGAGAAAACCAGCGGATCCGCCAAGCTTCGCCGATCTCTTTAGAGAGCTTCGTGACTCAGATCGGTTGCCAGCGATTCTGGCGGCTGCGTACGGGCAGACGCCCAATCGTAAATACTTACACTGGGATAAGTTGCGCTATTACACGCCCCCTGGCGATCTCTCTCCTCGCGAGTGGTGGTTCGCGATCAAGTTCCAGCGCATGGCTCAACACAGGGAAGCACCGCTGAAGGACAAGAGTGGTGAGCCGTTCCAATACGCGCTTGTCGATCCTATCCCGGAAAGGCTGCATCGGATCGACCTCGGGGCAGGCGGAGCGATCGAGATGCGCGAGCCGCTCACCAATCCGGAAACGAAGGATCGCTACCTGGTGGGTTCGCTTATCGAAGAGGCGATAACCTCCAGCCAGTTGGAGGGCGCCGCCACGACGCGCCAGGTCGCGAAGGAAATGATCCGCGCCGGTCGGCCCCCGCGCGATCGCAGTGAACGCATGATCCTCAATAACTACCGCACCATGCAACGCATCGGCAAGCTGAAGGACAAAGGGCTTACCCAGGACCTGGTCTTTGAAATCCACCACCTGGTTACGGACGGGACCCTTGATGATCCCTCCGGCGCGGGGCGGTTTCGACGCGCCGACGAGCGCATAGATGTTGGCGACGACTACGGCAGGGTGTTTCATGTTCCACCGCCCGCCGATCAACTTGAGGGACGAATGACCGCCATGTGCGCATTCGCGAACGGGAACCCCCCGGGCGAGTTTGTCCACCCGGCCGTTCGCTCCATGATACTGCACTTCTGGTTGGCGTACGACCACCCCTTTGTTGACGGCAACGGCAGAACCGCCCGAGCACTCTTCTACTGGTCTATGCTGCACCACGGGTTCTGGCTGTGCGAGTTCATTTCCATTTCAGAGATCATTCGCAAGGCGCCCGCCACGTACGGACGCGCGTTTCTCTACACGGAAACTGACGACAACGACTTAACGTACTTCCTGTTGTATCACGTGGAGGTCCTGCACCGTGCGATCGAACAACTTCACGAATATATCAGACGCAAGACGCGGGAGCTTCAAGCAGTCGAACGCGAGTTACGGGGCGTCGCCGTGCTCAATCACCGGCAGCGCGTCCTCGTTAGCCACGCGCTTCGGCATCCATATCATCGATACACGATTAAGGCGCACCGGGGCAGTCATAATGTTGCATACGATACCGCCCGGACGGACCTGCTCGATTTGGCCAAGCGCGGCCTCTTCGCATCGGAAAAAATCGGCCGGGAATGGCACTATACGCCCGCCCGCAACCTTGAGGAGAAGCTACGCGAGTTATCTTGAGGAAACCGCGGTGGCCTCCGGCTCCTGGACTTCCGCTCAACCTGCTGACCTGCTCAGTGTAGTCGTTCCTTCGCGTCCTTGTGCAAGTGCCGCATTTGGCCGGCGAGCAAAGTGGCGGCGGCGCGGGCGGTCACGTTCCAGCCGTCAAACGGGGTGTTGCGGGACTTGGAGACGAAGTTGTCCGGATCGACCGTCCACCGAGCGTCCGGGTCGATGATGGTGATGTCCGCCGACTGCCCAAGGGCAAGCGTCGGCGCCGGGAGACCGAGAACCCGGGCCGGCGCGGCGCTCATCAGGTGGACCAGCGTTGTCCAAACCGAAGCGGACCACTCCTCCGATGATCGAGGGACCGCGCGGGCTGAAGCCCGCGGCTCATTCGTTGTGAGCACCCTGTAAACCAACGGCAAAGCGGTTTCCAAACCGATGATGCCGAAGGGTGCCTTGGCGAACTCGACGTTCTTCTCCTCCGGCGCATGAGGAGCGTGGTCGGTGACGACGCAGTCGAGCGTGCCGTCGCGCAGACCTTCCACGCAAGCCTCGACGTCGCTCCGCGAGCGCAGCGGCGGGTTCATCTTGAGGTTAGGGTCCCCGCCGGAATCGAGCACGTCCCGATCACACAGCGTAAGGTGATGAACACAGACTTCGGCAGTGACGGGCAGTCCGTGGGCCTTCGCCCGGCGGACGAGGTCCACCGCGCGGGCGGTCGAAATATGGGCCGCGTGATAGCGCGCCCCGGTCCGGCGGACCAGCTCGAGGTCGCGCTCGAGCATGGCCTCCTCCGCCCGCGGGTCCTGCCCGGCGAGGTTGAGCTCTCGTGCAGCAGGTCCGGCGTGCATCGCACCACCGGTGGACAGATGCTTGTCTTCACAATGCTGGATCAGTACCGAGCCGATCGCCCGGACCTCTTCCAGAGCAGTCCGCATCACTTGGTCGTCGCCGATGCCGTCGCCGTCGTCGCTGAAGGCCACGGCCCCGGCTCGCTGGAGGGACTCAAAATCGACCAGATCGCTCCCCGCCCTCCCCCGCGTCAGCGCGGCGATGGGCAGGACGCGGCAAGCACCGGTGGTCTCGGCACGCTGCCGGACCCACGCGATCCGCTCCGGCGTATCCAAGGCCGGGGTCGTGTTGGGCATACAGGCCACGGTGGTGAAGCCCCCCGTGACCGCCGCCGCCGTGCCGCTGGCGATGGTCTCCTGGTGCTCGCCGCCCGGCTCGCGCAGATGAACGTGAATATCGATCAGCCCCGGGGCGACGATGAGCCCTTCGGCATCGAAGACGGGGCAGCTCGGTTCGCCCGCGGACTCGACGATCTTGCCGCCGGCAACGGTCAGGTCGCCCACGCGATCGATCTTTCGGACGGGGTCGATGATCCGTCCACCCCTGATGAGCCACGAATTGCCGCGCCCCGATGAACTCATGAGCCCCAGCGTAATCACCCGAGAGCGGCGGAGCAACACGGGACTCCTATTTGCGAACTTCGGATCGCGGATGGGGGATTCGACGGCGGCGTCGTGCAACGGACGTGCATTTGGTAGCATGTCAGCCTGGTGACTGACGGTGCTGTGTAGGTCCGCAAGCGTTCAGGAGAGTGTCATGCGCGTGGCAGAAGCGATTGAGCGGTTTGGCGGCGTCTGCGAGGGGGACGTATCGGTCGAGATCAACCGCGTCACCGGCGTCGATCTGGCGGGTCCCGGTGACGCCACCTTCGCACTTGATGAGAAGGCGCTGGCCGCGGCGGAGGCGGTCGAGGTTTCCTGTGTGATCGTGCCCCAAGGGCTGCGCGGGTCGCGCACGACGTTGATACGCTGCGACTCGCCGCGGCAGTACGTGGCCCGGTTGCTGCGCTGCTTGTATCCGGAGCCCTCGTTTACCCCCGGGGTGCATCCGTCGGCGATCGTCGGCGAGGGTACCACGATCGCGGCAAGTGCGTCGATTGGTCCCCACGTCACCATCGGTGACAACTCCCGGATCGGAGCGCACGCAGTGCTGATGGCCTCGGTGGTCGTGGGAGATAACGTGGAGATCGGAGCGGACACCACGATCCATCCGAACGTATCGATCTATCGCCGTACGCGACTCGGGGCACGGGTCCTCATCCACGCGGGGGCGGTCATCGGCGCGGACGGGTTCGGCTTCTTCCCCGACGAAGGCGGCCTGCAAAAGTGGCCGCACGTCGGCAACGTGGTCATCGAGGACGACGTGGAGATCGGGGCAAACACCTGTATCGACCGGGCCAAGTTCGGCACCACGCTGATCGAGCGCGGCGCGAAAATCGACAACCTGGTGCAGGTGGCCCACAACTGCCGCATCGGAGCCGGTGCCATCCTCGCCGGCCAGACCGGACTCTCCGGAAGCGTGGTCCTCGGGGAAGGCGTGGTGTGTGCCGGACAAGTGGGCATCGCCGACCACCACAAGATCGGGCGTGGGGCGCGCATCGGCGCGCAGGGCGGCGTCATCACCGATATCGCTCCCGGGGCCGAGGTCACCGGATACCCCGCTCGCCCGGCGCAACAGGTCTTACGGGAGACAATCCTGCTCCAGTACTTGGCGGAAAACCGGACCGTGTTGCGCAAACTGATCAAAGAGGCCCAGGCCACGCGAGACAAACCGCCGGATTGAGTCGTCCATACCCGATGCTCCGAGCCGGGAGCGCGAGCGACCGGAATATGCGTTGACGAGGGTAACCTGTGATTTGCCAGGCTGTCGATTTAATCTGTAGCGTCGCCCCTTGTGGGCGGCGCAGATTCGTTTTTCGTCACCCACAAGGGGTGACGCTACATTGGGAATCGCCATGGGCGATTAAAACGACGGCCTCTCACGTTCCGAGCTGGGACTGTCCGGCGCTCACCGGATGAGAATCTCCCGCACCGCCGCTGCGCTCGCCGCCATCTGGTCCGCTACCTGCTCGAAAGGCACTTGGGTTTCCGGCGGCAGTTCGAGGTTTAACTCCGCGCGCAACGCCGGCCGCACCGGGATGTTCCGCGAAGCGGTGCGGGCCAGCAGCCGCTCCACCTCCGCGGACACCAGAAAATCGACCAGCTTGCGGGCGTGCTCGGGATGCTTGCAACCGGCGACGATGCCGACCGAGGTGGGGATGAGCAGCGTTCCCCCGTCGCCCATGTCCAGGTAACGTAAGTCGAGGGACGCGCCTTGGCGTTGTGCCACCCAGACGTCATCCGTGTCGGTGGCGCAGATCGCGGTTCGCCCGGCAATCACGTCGCGCACCGCTGAACTATTGCCCGCCGCGATCCGCACGCCGCCGTCACGCAGGTGGGTCAGGAAGTCCCGCGCCCGCTCCTCGCCCCACAGGGCGAACATCGCGGCGACGTGTCCGTGCGTCGTGCCGAACAGCGGATTGGCCAACGATAACCGGGACGCGTGTTGCGGCTCAGCCAACATTTCCCAATGCGTGGGCAGTTCCCCGGGCGGCGTCTTCTCAGGATCGAAGGCCAGCACCCGGGCGCGGAGCCCAATGGCCGTCCAGTGGTGTTTTGAAGAACGATAACGCGGTGGGATGTCCGCCGCGGTTGGCGGATTGTAGGGCTCCAGCAAACCCGCGCGCGCCAGCAGGATTGTGTTGAACAACTCGCTGGACCAGAACACGTCGGCGCGCGGGCCGGCCGCTTCGATCCGAATCCGCTTGACCAGACCGGTGGTCTTGCCCGCCTCGCTGTCGGTGAGCATCTCGACTTCGAGGTCGGTGGCCTGGCCAAAACGCTCGATGATCTGCCGGGCGAACGCTTCATCGACGCTGGTGTATAGCACTATTCGCTCGGGCGCTTCCTTACAGCCGACTCCCGCGGCGGCGAACACGACGAGCAGCGCACCGGCAACTAACAGTACAGGGGCTATCGATTTGATCTGTAGCGTCGCCCCTTGTGGGCGGCGCACCTGCGTTTTTCGCCACCCACAAGGGGTGACGCTACATTGGGGACCACAACGGACGACTAAATCGACACGCCCTACAGCGCAAGGTAGCCGCCGCTTTGTAGTTCGGCCGGCGGGGACGCCGGCCGCTACACAAAAGCCCGCGATTTTGCGCTGTACTGCTAAGCGCATTCTGATGAGTGCCGGTATCGGCCTGAACATACTGAAGTCAACCTTTCATAAGGACGTGTCCCACCAACGACACCGTTGAGTGGACTGTATAACGAGGCGATGATACTGTAACGCCACGGAAATTGCACGGAATCGGTATAGGAGAGTGGCGGGATGGTGGTGTGTTAAGGATTGCCACGCGAGGCAGTGAACTGGCTCTTTGGCAGGCGAACTGGGTTCGCGATGGGCTTGGGCGCGCCGGCGACCTTAACGTCGAGTTGGTCGTTTTGAAGACCAAAGGCGACCGGGTGCTTGATCGTGCGCTCAGTTCGATCGAAGGCAAGGGCTTTTTTACCAAGGAGATCGAAGAGGCGCTGCTGAGCGGGCGGGCCGAGGTCGCGGTACACAGCTACAAGGACCTGCCCACCGAGCCGGTCCCCGGTCTCATCGTCGCGGCGGTTCCACCACGGGGCGCGGTCAACGACTTGCTGCTGATCCGGCGCGATCAAGTTGACCGCTCTGAAGAGCCCTGGCCGTTGCCGCGCGGAGCGCGGGTGGGCACCGGCGCCACGCGGCGTATCGCCCAGTTGCGCGCTGGTCGCCCCGACGTGCGCGTGGTGGAGATTCGCGGCAACGTGCAGACCCGGGTCCGCAAGGTACGCGCGGGCACTTGCGACGCGGTCATTCTGGCCCAGGCCGGGCTTGATCGTCTGGGGTTGGACCTCTCCGACATGCTGGTGGTCGATCTGCTGGAAACGGGGTTCCTCCCCGCGCCGGCCCAGGGTGCCCTGGCGGTGCAGTGTCGCGAGAACGACCCGGAAACGACTGCCCTCTTGCAGGCCCTGCACGACGAGGAGACCGCAACCTGTGTCGAAGCTGAGCGCCGGCTGCTCACTCTGTTTCAGGGGGGATGCTCGCTACCGCTGGGCTGTACCGCCGGTATAACGAACGGGATCATTAAACTCCGGGCCAATTGGCTCAAAGCGGAAGGCGATATGCGCTCCTGCACGGTGCGGAGTAACGAGGTCGAGTCAGTCGCCAGTCTGGCGCACGCAAGGTTGAATCAGTCATGACGGTCTGTCGCGGGCGTATTGCGATCCTGCGCCAGCCCGACCGGGCCGAGCCGCTCCGGGCGGCGCTGGTCGAGGCGGGTTTCGCGGTTGTCGTCCGGCCGGTGACCCGTGTGGAGTACATCGCCCCGCGCGCCGGTGAAGATTGGCCTGCCCGGGTCGCGCGCGCCGACTGGGTCGTGTTTACCAGCCTGAACGGCGTGCGCAGTTTCGCTAAGGGGGTGGGGGGGGCGAAAGCTCTGGCCGAATTGCTCACCGGCCGGCGGGTGGCGGCCCTGGGGGCGACGTCGGGCGAGGAGTTGGAATCCCTCGGCGTCCGCCCCGAGGTACTCGAAGAGCACGGGACGTCGCGCGAATTGGTGAGCGCGCTGTTGGCGGTAATGGAGCCGGAATCGGTGGTGCTCTATCCGCGCGCCGAGAGAACCATGCCGACGCTACCGCGCGCCCTGAGCGAAGCCGGACACCATTTGAAACAGGTGGTTTGCTACCGCACGATACCGCTTTCGCCCGAGGAACGCGCCCCGCTGGACTGGAGCGCGCTGGACGGAGCCGTCGTGGCGGCCCCCAGCGCGGTTCACGCCTTGCACGACGAGGATTCGTTGCCGGCCGATGTCGGGTTCTTCGCCATCGGTCCCACGACCGCCGACGCCCTGCGCGACGCCGGACGCCGAGTGCTGGGGGTGGCGGAGTCGCCGAAGGTGGAGAGTATCGTCGAGATGCTGATCGATTGGTTTGTGGATCGGACTCATTATGCGTAGGTGTAGGGTGGGTGGAGTCCCGGCTCGCCGGGACGCAACCCACCTTCCCTTCTTTCGCAGGTAAATGGTGGGTTTCGTCCCCTTTCGGGGACTCTACCCACCCTACGTGAGAGCGAATAGCTCATGAGCGAACCGTTGTTCCTGCAAGCGTGCGAGAGGCAACCGGTCGAGCGGACGCCGGTGTGGATGATGCGCCAGGCCGGGCGCTACCTGCCGGAGTATCGCGAGGTGCGCAAGCAGGCCGACTTCCTAACCATGTGCCGCACACCCGAACTGGCGGCGGAGGTGACTTTGCAGCCGATCCACCGCTTCGGCTTCGATGCCGCGGTCATCTTCAGCGACATCCTGATTCCCTTGGAGCCGCTTGGTTTCGGGGTGGTCTTTGGCGAGAAGGGCCCGCGCATCACCAGGCCGGTGCGCAGCGCCGGCGATGTGCCGGCGGGTGTACCGGACGACTTCGCGGAACGCGTCGCGTTCGTCTATCGAACCATCGAGCTGGTCCGCGACGCGTTGTCCGCGGAGATTCCGATCATCGGTTTCGCCGGGGCGCCGTTTACCCTGGCCAGTTACCTGATCGAAGGCGGCGGCTCCAAGTCGTTCGCGGAGACTAAGACGTTCTTCTACCATCAGCCCGAGGCCGCCCACCGCCTACTGGGTCTGCTGGCGGACCTGGTCGCCCGGCATCTGAGCAATCAGGTACGGGCCGGCGCGCGGGCGGTCCAGCTCTTCGACAGTTGGGCCGGCGTGTTGAGCGAGGCGGAGTATCGCGTCTGGGCACTGCCGTACGTGCGGCGCATTTTGAGCAAACTGGCCGAGGCCCAGGTCCCCCGCATTCTATTCACGCTCAACGCGGGCCACCTTTTCGGCGCCCTGGCGGAGGTCGAGGCTGAGGTCCTGGGGATTGATTGGCGAACTCCGATGGGCCAGGCCTTCGACCTGCTGGGCGACCGCTTCGCCCTACAGGGCAACTTGGACCCCACCGTGCTGCTGGGCACGCCGGAGCAGGTGATCGCCGAAACCCGCCAGGTGCTAAATGGTGTGGCCGGACGCCCGGGGCACATAATGAACCTGGGCCATGGCGTGCTGCCGCCCACGCCGATCGCCAATGTCGAGGCGTTCGTGCGTACCGTCCGTGAGTTCAAGGGGGATGACCAATGACCGAGCCGGAGGGCACTTCGGTTGCGGACATTTCGGATGCGGACCTTCGCGAACTGGTCGAGCGCTACAGCACGCGCGGGCCCCGGTACACCTCGTATCCGACCGCACCACAGTGGACCGACGCGGTGAACGCGGAGGTCTATCGCGAGGTGCTGCGTGGTCATATCGACCCGGACCCGATGGCCCTGTACGTCCACGTCCCCTTCTGCCGACAACGGTGCCTCTACTGCGCCTGCAACACGCATGTGGCCGCTAACCAGGAGCAGGTCACGCGCTATCTCGACGCGCTGAAACGCGAGGTGGAGACCGTTGCCGGGCTGTTCGGGACGCGCCCGCCACTGGCCCAGATGCACTTCGGGGGTGGGACGCCGACATTCCTGACCCCTGAGCAGTTGCAGGGCGTCATCGACCATCTCGACGCCCACTTTGAGAGCATCCCCGGCGCGGAGCGGTCCCTCGAGGTGGACCCGCGGGTGACCACCGTCGAACACCTGGAGATGCTTCGCCGCAAAGGGTTTCAACGGGTGTCCGCCGGGTTGCAGGATCTCGACGAGAAAGTCCAGCAGGCCGTGCGGCGCAAATTCGGCGCGGACGGCCTGAGCGCCTTCGTCAACAACGCCCGTCGACTCGGCTTCGAGGGCGTCAACATCGATCTGATCTACGGATTGCCCTACCAGACGGAAGAGAGTTGGGGGCGCACGCTGGATACCTTAATCGAGCTCCGCCCGGACCGCCTCGCGGTCTTCGGCTACGCTCACGTGCCGTGGAAGAAGAAGCATCAGCAGGCCTTGGAGCGGTACGGGCTGCCTTCGCCGGAGCAGCGTTTGGCGCTGGCGATTCAGGCCCGCCGCGCGTTCGTTGACGCGGGCTACCTGGCCATCGGACTCGACCACTTCGCCCTGCCGGACGATGAGATGGCCGTCGCGTTTCTTAACGGAACGGTACATCGCAACTTCATGGGCTACACCGTGCAGGAAGCCGACGCGATGGTGGCGTTCGGCGCGTCGGCTATCAGCGATTTCCCGGTGGCCTATGTCCATAACCACCTGGAGACGCACGATTACGTCGAACTGATCGAGACGGGCGGGCTGGCGGTGACCCGCGGCCACCGGATGTCAGCGGAGGACCGCTTGCGGCGGCGGATCATCATCCGGCTGATGGGCAACTTCTGCGTAATACCCGAGCGAATCGAGCGCGAGTTCGGGGTGAACTTCGCGGAGCACTTCGCGGCGGAGATCAGCGAACTCGACCGGTTCGTCGAGCAGGGCGTGCTCCGCCGCGATGACCGGGGTTGGCACGCCACGCTGGCGGGGACTTTCGTCATTCGCAACGTGGCTATGGTCTTTGACCGCTACCTCGAAGCGGACCACCGCACCGCCAGTCGCTATTCGAGAACGATATGACCTCAGCGCAGGCCACGCGCCCGGTGCTGCTCATCAGCATGGGCGGGCCGCGGAATCCGTCGGAAGTGAAAGTGTACTTGCGACGGCTCTTCTCCGACCCGCACATCATTCCCGGCGGGGCGCTCAAACGGTGGTTGCTCAGCCGCCTCATCGCCCGGGCGGCAACGCCCAGGACGCGCGCGCGTTACGCGCTGATCGGCGGCAAGTCGAGCGCCGTCGAAGACACGCAACGGCTCGCTCGCCAAGTGACGGAGCACTTTGCGCCCCGTGGCATCACCGTGAAGTGTGCGGTGGCGACGCGCTACAGTGCGCCGAGTATCGAGGAAGGGCTGGCGGCGCTGACCGAGCACGGCGATCAACCAGTGACACCGGTGTATCTGTTCCCGCACGAGACCTCGGCGATGACGGGCTCGTGCGCGGACGTGCTTGAACGTGCGGCAGCCAGGCTCGGCGTCGCGGTGGAAACCGGCGTAAGGCATTTGGGAGCAACCGAGGGCTACGCCCAAGGCTGGGCGGACGCGATCAAAGCAGCGGTAGACGAGTTGGTGGGGTCCTTGGTCAGCGGCTGTGGGACCGGCTTTCCCGCCGGTCAAGTTTGTAGCGGCCGGCGAGCCGCAGGCCGCTACGAGAAGGTGTCACCGCAAGCAGCCCTAACGCGCGCGCCTGCGCAGAACCATTGCCATCCCCGCTGCCAGGAGTAGCAGCGAAGCCGGTTCCGGAACGATATACGGGTACACCGTAGTCCCTTCCCGGAAATACAACTCCCCAGTCACGAAGTTGTAATTGGCGTAGTACGCGTTGCTGTTGATGATCGTGTCCGGGTCGAACTTGCGCACCTCGTTGGTGTCCGACGGGTCTGCGGCCCCGAGGCCAGCAAGCGCATCGTCTACTACGTTGTGACGGACCAAGGCCCCGTAGTTGTAGTCGTTGCTGCCGCCATAAAGGTCGCCACCGCCGACGTGCAGGCTGCCTTCACCGTCGAAGCCTAATGACGCGGCCGTGAGCAGGGCCGCAATCAGCGTCGGCTCGTCCTCGAAATCCCCTGGATCACCGCCCGTCAGGGGCGCCATCCAGTCGGCAGGTTCAAACGCTTTGATCCA
>JAUWNF010000686.1 GCA_030612785.1 Phycisphaerales bacterium | reverse complement strand
ACGAAGCGCGCTTGTGGGCATTGCCGCGCCAGCATTGGCAGGGCCTGCAACACATCCTCGTAGCCCTTGTTGGAAAACAGCCGCGCTACGGTGCCGACCACCACGTCGTCATCGGTGACGTCCCACGCGGCGCGCACCTCGGCGCGAACTCGCGGGTCAGGTACGAACTGGTCGACTTCGATCCCCGAGCGGATGGTAGTGAACTTCTCCGGCGGCGCGATCCCCGCCCGGACCGCCTGTTCGATCATGGCGTCGGCCACCGCGACCAGCGCGTGCGTCTTGGCGGCGGCGCGGCGCTCGAGCATCCGGTAGAACCAGCGCACAGGGGCGGATTGCGTGCGGTTGAAGCTCATCCCGTGGATAGTGTGAACCACGGACGGCACACGTACCTGAGCGGCTGCGTGACGCCCGAGAATCCCCGCCTTGCTGCTGTGGGTATGGACCACGTCGAATCGACCGGCACGAAGTCCCCGGCCTAGCTCAGCCAGGCAACGCAGCTCGGCAATTGGTTGCACGTTGCGCCTCAGGGAATCGACCGTGATGAGTCGGTACCCTCCGCGGCGGGCGCGTTCCCAGAGCGAACCCTCGGGACCGGTCTCGGGCCCGGCGATCAGGGTCACCTCGTGCCCCCTGGCGGCGAGACCCTCGCAGGTCAGCAGGGTGTTCTCCTGCGCCCCGCCGACGATCAGACGCGTGATGATATGACAGATCCTCATATCGCTGTGGTCTTTACGGAGCCGCCACCGGGGGCGGTTCGTTCTTCTCCGATGGTCCGTGATCGTCGTCCGGCGTGAGTAGTCCGGCAGGATAGCGCACCCACTGGAGGCACAGACCTCGGGCCGGGGCGGTCGGGCCGGCCTCCTTGCGGTCACGGCTGTCGAGGATGTCTTTGACACGCTCGGGCTCCCAGCGCCCGCGCCCGACCTCGATCAGCGTGCCGACCATGTTGCGGACCTGATTGTAGAGGAAGCCTTTCCCTTCCACGTCGATGGCGATCTCATCGTAGTGCCGCGTGATGTCACAACGCAACACGGTACGCACCATGGTCTCGCGCACACAACCGGCCGAGGCCATGGCGCTGAAGTCCATCTCCCCCACAAAGTGTCGAGCGGCCTCGCGCATCCGCTCCACGTCCAAGGCGTGCCAGAAATGGTACCGGTAGCGCTGCCGCAGGCCCTCGACCGGACGGGTCGAGTTGTTGTGGATGCGATAGCGATAGAGCTTACTCTCGGCCGAACGCTGAGCGTGAAACCGCGGGGAAACGTCGCGCACCTCGTGAAGGCTGATCTCCTCCGGCAGGCGCGAACCCAGCGCCCGCCACAAGTTGTACGCCGGAATCGGACTGCCGGTCACGACGTTGGCCACCTGCCCGGCGGCGTGGACCCCGGCATCGGTGCGCCCGCTGCCAACGACTGCCAGTTCATGCCGCAGAACGCGACGGGCGACCTGTTCGAGCGCACCCTGCACGGTATCCAGCCCCGGTTGGTGTTGCCAGCCGTGGAAGTTGGTGCCATCGTAGGCGATGAGCAACTTCAGATTACGCTCCATGCCCGAGATGGTACGCAACCGGAGGTCCACAGGCCAGTGTGTCCCGGGCGTGGGGGCGGCACTCTACTCGCCGTCCTTTCCCACGAAATCCGCCACCGCCGTCGGCAGCGACCAGACGTACAAACCGATCGCCACCAGCCAGCAGGCCAGACTCACGCCGCCGAGAACCAGCTCCGTGGTCCCGACCTGCACGCGCGACAGCAAATACGTCACCATGCCGGATACCATCCCCACTACGATGAGCACTCCGATGGCCAAGCACTTCGCCCCGCGCAGACTCTTGCCGAACGGCACCGGGAGCACGACCGCAAACACGCCTTGCCCGGCGATCATCAGAAGCTGGCAAACGACGAACAGCAAAGGCACCAGGTAAC
>JAUWNF010000105.1 GCA_030612785.1 Phycisphaerales bacterium | reverse complement strand
CCCAAGAAATCGCCCCAGCACTTGGGCGAACATGTCACAGAGTCGGTTCGCTTGCTCCGCGGTATGCTCCCGGCGGCGCGCAAGGTGGGCACGGACGTGGCGCCCCCGGATGATCTCTGGGTCGACGCGGATGCGACACAGTTGCACCAGATGATGGTGAACCTGGTGGTGAACGCGCGCGACGCCATGCCGGACGGAGGCCGCCTGCGCATGTCCGTGCACCACGAGGACATCGATTCGTCAGATGTCATGTCCGCCGTAGCAACCGGAGGACGCGGCGGCGCGGTGCTCGTGGTCGAAGACACCGGGATCGGTATGCCCGAAGAGGTCCGCGCGCGCATCTTCGAGCCCTTCTTCACCACCAAGCCCCGCGAGCGGGGCACCGGGCTGGGGATGTCTATCGTTCACGGGATTGTTGCCGACCATCATGGACGAATCGAGGTCGGGTCGCACGAAGGACGCGGCACGCGCATTACGATTGCGTTTCCATGTTGCGGTTCGCCCGGGACCGAATCCGCCTCTTCACCGGCCGCTCGAGCCCGAAGCGGGAATGGCGAACTGGTTATTGTCGTCGAGGATAATGCGCAGATCCAGGGAATCATCACCTCCGCTCTGAGTTCCGCGGGTTATGAGGTGGTGCGGGCATCGGACGGTGATGAGGCGATGGTCCAGTTTGACACCCACCGGGCCGTTGCCTCCCTGGTCATCCTCGACCTCGATTTACCCAAGAGGAGCGGGCAGGCTTGTCTGCGGGAAATGCGCGACCGCCGGCCCGACATTCCCGCTATAATGGTCACTGGGAGCGTCAACCCGGAGCTCGATCGACAACTCGACGACTTTACCCGTTTGTTGCGCAAACCTTTCCGGGTGCGTGAACTTAGGAGCCTCGTTTCCGAAATCATCGAGGCTCATACCCAGCAGACGCCGCCGAAGCGGGCGTGATAAGCTGACCGGTGCCATGAATGCGGAAATCATCAGTGTGGGGACCGAGTTGACCACCGGCGTGGTGACGGACACGAACTCAGCGTGGTTGTCGCGGAGGTTGGCCGAGCTTGGCGTGACAGTTGCGCGGCACACGACGGTGGCCGACGATCGGGAATGCCTGGGCGAGGCGATGCGTAGTGCGGCTGGTCGGTGCGAACTTGTTATCGTGAATGGCGGGCTGGGGCCGACGCGAGATGACCTCACGCGGTTTGCGCTGGCGGACGTCTTGGGGCAACCGCTGGAGCCGAACCGTAAGGCCCAAGAACAGATTGAGGCGCTCTTCATGAAGATGGGGCGGCGTCCTTCTAAGGCCGATCCGGTGCAGGCCATGATTCCTCGGGCGGCCACCATCATCGAAAATGCCGTGGGAACGGCGCCGGGCATCGAGGCCAGGGTGAGCGGGTGCCGGGTGTTCTGTCTGCCGGGGGTTCCGCGAGAGATGATGCGTATGTTCGAGGAGGCGGCAGACCGGATTAGCGCAGAGGGGGGTGTCGCACCGGTGGCGATACGGGCGCTGCACACGTTCGGATCTTACGAAGCCGACCTGGGTCGCCGGATCGATCGCTTCATGGAACCGGGGCGTAATCCGGCGGTGGGCACGACGGCTGCGGAGGGGGTGATCAGCGTTCGCATTGTCGCTCGTGAGACCGAGGGGGCTTCGGCGCGGGTCCTGGCTGATCGTGACGAACGGGAAATCCGGGCGATTCTGAGCGATCTGGTCTTCGGGACCGGCAGTGACACCTTAGCGTTAGTCGTTGCACAACTGCTCACCAAGCGGCGGCTGACCATTTCGACGGCTGAGTCGTGCACCGGCGGCTTGCTGGCAAAACACTTAACGGATATCCCCGGTAGCAGCGAATACATGCTGCGCGGCTATGTGACCTACTCCAATGAGTCCAAGACCGAATTGCTTGGCGTGCCGGTGGAGCTGTTGGAGACTCACGGGGCGGTGAGCGAGGAAGTGGCCCGGGCGATGGCGGCGGGGTGCCGCGCGCGCAGCGGGACGGATGTGGCGGTCTCAACCACGGGCATCGCCGGCCCAACGGGGGGGACGGCGGAGAAACCGGTAGGCCTGGTCTACATCGGTCTGGCGCACGGCGACGAGGTCGAGGTTCGGCGCTGTCGGTTTGGTTCCCACCTGCCGCGCGACGCGGTTCGCGACCGGACCTGTAAAACAGCGCTGAACCTGATGCGGCTACGCTTGACAAATCTGTAGTTCACGGCGTTGCATGCCATCCCAGTAGCACGCTAAACAGGAGCCCAGAAAAAGCCGGGCCGCTGGGCGTAAGCCCGCAACCCGACCCGCCAAACGGCTACAGTTGAATTACGCAGAAACGAAGGCCCAAAGGGCCAAATCCCAGAGCAAGGCCACCAAATAGTGGCCTTGCAGTTCTCAATGCTGTAGGAGCTGTCGATTTAGTCGTTCGTGGTGGTCCCCGATGTAGCGTCACCCCTTGTGGGTGACGAGGAACGCGGATACGCCGCCCACAAGGGGCGACGCTACAGACTAAAAATCGACAGCCCCTGTAACGTTGTTCAGTAGCGGTCTCGGCGACCACCGCCACCGCCACCGCCGTAACCACCGCGACCGCCGCCACCACCACCACCGCCGCCGCTGCGCGGGGCGCGAGGCTTGGCTTCGTTCACCGTTAGCGCCCGGCCACCATGATCCTGGCCGTTTAGTGCCGCGATGGCCGCGTCGGCCTCCGCCGCAGAGTCCATCTCCACAAATCCGAACCCCTTGCTCCGGCCGGTCATCCGGTCGCTGATGACTTCCGCGCTCAGGACCGTTCCGTGCGCTGCCAACATCGCCTCCAAATCTGAACTGCTGACATCATAACTGAGGTTCCCGACATACAACTTTTTGCCCATCGCAATCTCCTGTCGATGGCATGCCCGACCCGCTGTTTTACTTTCAGGGTCGTGTGTGAAAGCGGCCGACGATTCGGCCCCGAAGGTAGGAAGACGATTTTGGCAATATGGTCCAGACTTGGGTATCCAACGTCAGGCACGTGCCTCATTCGACGAACCAACCGCCGGGAGTATACCCCAAACTTCACACGAGTCAACCCCAATTCCGGCCACAACCGGTCGCCGCCAGGGCTGCGATCGCGGTTTTTCCGCCTCGGCAGGCCCGGTTACGTGTCCGTCAGCGATCTGCCCTGCTCGTGAGGTTCGGTCCCCAGGCGTAACGCGGCGACGGCGACGGCTTCCTCCGAATGGTCGCAGCCGAGCCAGCGGCGGTCCAGGCGCGCGGCGACGGCACAGGTTGTCCCGCTGCCGCAGAAGAAATCCGCAACCAGGTCGCCGGGGTCGGAACTGGCCTCGATGATTCGCGCCAGCAGCGCTTCAGGCTTCTGCGAGGGGTAGCCGGTTCGCTCGGAGGATACGGTGGAGAGGAAGGGGATGTCCCAGACGTCGGTCAGCGCGGGCCCTTCGGAGTGAAAGTACAGCGGACCGTTGCGCGTGTTCTTGTACAGCCTGCCCCGGCGGTCGTGCTTGAGGCCGTCGGTTCGGAAGGCGCCCGCGCGCACCAGGTTGAACGTGTGGTTCCCGTTGGACTTGGCGTAGAGCAGGATGGTGTCGTGCTTGCGGGCGAAACGCCGCTTGCTGAGTCCGCCGGTGCGATACGACCAGATGATCTCGTTGAGGAAGTTGTCCGGCCCGAAGATGCGGTCGAGCTCGACTTTGGCATAGTGCACCACCCGCCAATCCAAGTGCAGGTACAAACTGCCCTTCTCGGACAACAGGCGGTGGACCTCAATCAGCCGTGGTCTGAGGAAGTCGAGATAGCCCTGTGTACCGCCGGGCCAGCGGTCGTCATAGTCTGCGCCGTCCCGCGAGCCGCGCACCTTCAGGGTTTTGAACGGGGGGTCGAGATAGATGAGATCACACGTCCCCTCGGACAACGCGCGCATCAACGGCAGATTATCACCATAGACCAGCGCGCCGGCATCAGAAAACTCTGTGTCGTGTGGAACCGGCTTTCCCACCGGGCGAACCTGGGAATCGGCGTTCCGCTCACCGGATGCTCGGGTCACAGGTCTTCGCTTGGATGAATCCCCAGCGCCTCCATGCGTCGATACAGGCGACTTCGGGAGATACCCATCTCCCGGGCAGCCTGGCTGCGCCGGCCTGCGGCGCGCCGCAGGGCCGTCAGAATCGCCCGTCGCTCCACGGAGGCTAACACATCGTCCAGGGGTTGGTCCAGCCTGTCGGCCACCTCGTCCAACTCGAGCGATTCCTCCCGGACGAGGTCCGGAAGGTCGTCGGCCCGGAGCACGCCAAGGACACCCGCGAAACCGCCGTGCTCATCCCGAAGTCCAGTGTAGCGACTCTCGACCCGGACGACCGAGCCGTCCGCACGGTGGATACGAATCTCTTTTTTGAGCGTATCAACCTCACCTCGCAAAACACCCAACGGGGGACACAGGCTGCTCCATGGAGATCGATCGGTTTCGGCAGCCGTCTCCGCGGGCTCGGCAGCGCGCCAATCGGTCCCGAGCACTTCGGTGGCGGCATGCCCGGTAATGCGCTCGCAAGCGGGACTGAACAGCACGCACCGGTACGCACTATCGAGCACGAAAACGCCGTCGGCGCTGCCGGCCAGAACCTGATCCAGCGTGACTTTCGCGTGCAGAACGTCGCCATCCATGGGTTTGCCCCCAGCCCAACTGAGTAACAGGGTAAGCGTTGCCTGCCCCGGGTTCAAGGCGCAACGGTGTTTTTTTCTACGGTGGCAGAGTTCGCTGGAGCAACCCTGCTTCCGTTAACCGGCTCGGATCATTCACGAACGCAGAGCCGCAGAGAGCGCAGAGTTTTGCAACATCAGGGGTTACGGTCTGCACCGGCACCTATCTTCTGCGCGGCGTGTAGCACCCCAAGGCTATGGTGTTCACGCATTATCCATTTCTTTTTCTGCGTCCTCTGCGTCTCTGCGTTCAATTCTCTTACCCGGTTCCTTCGCCGCGATCGAACAACCGGCGCCGCCCTACGACGGCACCAGCAGCCTCAGCGCGGAGGGCAGGATTTCAAGCCGTGCGGGAAGGACGCCCGCCGGGTCGCCGTCACACTGAATCGGCACGCGCTGCGGGGAAGTGATGCTCACCACCCGGCATTTGCGGTAGATGACCCCGCCCCGGTTCACGTGACGGCGGAGCAGGGTACGCAGGGCGTGGGCGAGAAGTGTCACGCGCTTGACAGTAGGATAGACGCACACGTCCAGGTATCCGTCGTCGTGGGCGGCCCGGGCCAAGATGCGCAGACCCAGCGAGTAGCGCGGCTGGAGCCCGATCAGGACCAACCCGCGCCCCTCGAACAAGAGTTGACCGTCGGCCTCGACAGTCAGCAGCGGAAACTCGTCTTGCCAAAAAGTGCTCCACAAAGGACCGACGTAATTGAGGTAACCAATGTGCCCGCTACGCGCTGCGGCGAGACGTTCCACCACGCGCGCATCGAAACCGACCCCGCAAACGATCATGAAGTGCCGGCCGTTGAGCACTCCCACATCGTGACGCAGGCTGGTTCCGTGCAGGATCAACTCGGCGATCCTTTTTGGATCGGTGGGCATCTTGAAGTACCGGGCGACGATATTCTCCGTCCCCGCGGGGAGAATCGCCAGAGGGATGTCTCGCCCCAACAGCCCGGATGCCACCTCCCGCACGGTACCGTCGCCCCCGACCACGAGAATCGCCCGGGTGTCATCCGGGGCTTCGGCGGCGATTCGGCGGGTGTCCTCCGGACCTCGGGTCCGCACGACCCGGAGTTCGACGCCCGAGTCGGCCAATTCCCGGGCGACCGCTTCCACGATGGTCGACACGTCGCGCCGACCGGAAATGGGATTGACGATGGCGATCGCTTGCAAGGACGCTCTCCGGGTACACCGCGCCAAGCCTGGATCCGGGTGATGCGGCGTGCCCATTGTACGCGACTGAGGCGATTTCGCACGGACCAGCGTAGGAGTATGAATGTGTCAACCGTCTGACGGGCGGCTGGACTCGCGGTGCCCCGTTCGGTAGAGTACCTTCCCCCTACGCGCCACGGGGGGTGGTGCGGTGCAGGCTTCAATCGGAGGCAATCTTGCCGGCAACGAAACGAGCAGAGGTAAGCGCATGACTGACCGAACTGTAGTAATCGGGTGTATGGCTCTTGTACTACTACTGGGATGGTTCGCTGCCCCGGCGTGGGCCGATCCGGGACAGCCCGCCACCGCCGAGGAGATCAAGGAGTTGATCGCGTCGGCCGGCAAGGCCGAGGATTACGACAACGCCGACCTGGTCTACGTGCTGGACGAGGCGGACGTCTACGTGCAGGACAGCGGTCTGGCGACGACGGTAAGCTGCCAGGTGATCAAGGTCCGGACCGACGCCGGGGTTCGCTCTCAAGCGGTGCTCCGCCAGGAATTCGATCCCGCGACCAATCGGGTAACCATCAAAGCGGTGCGCATCCATCGCCAGGACGGCACCATCGAGGAGGTTCCGCTCGCTTCGATGTCGACCGGGCCGGCGCCCCAGCATTGGATCTACTGGGGCAATCAGCAGTACTTGCTGGACGTTCCCCGTCTGGAAATCGGCGATTGCCTGGAAATCCGCATCAGCAAGATCGGGTTCAACATTGCCTACCTGGCCGACGGCGGCGCGACAGCGGGCGCAAGCGGTGGCGAGACACTGGAGCCGCCCATGCCCGGGCACTGGTACGAGGTGACCCGGTTCCAGGAGAGCCATCCCATTATCAAGAAGCGTTATGCCGTCCATATGCCCAAGGACAAGCCGGTGCAGTATGAGGTGTACAACGGCAAGTTAAAATCGTCACTGTGGTTCACCGACGACTACCATGTGTACAGCTTTTGGGCCGAGGACATCCCCGCGCTGAAAAAGGAACCGCACGCGGTCTCCAGCGATGACTACGCCATCAAGCTGGTGATGGCCACCGTGCGCGATTGGCCGGCCAAGTCGCGTTGGTTTTGGGAGGCCAACGAGAAGCAGTTCGAGTCCGACGACGCCATCCGGGCCAAGGTGGCTGAGCTGACCGAAGGCCTGGCTGACGACGACGCCAAGATCGCCGCCATGAACCACTGGGTGGCGGACAACATTCGGTACTACGGCACCAGCCGCGGGCCACGCGAGGGGTACACGCTGCATACAGGCATTGAGACCTTCCGCGACAAAGGCGGCGTGTGCAAGGACAAGGCCGGCATGCTCATCACCATGCTCCGCGCGGCGGGATTCGATTCTTTCCCGGCGTTGACCATGGCCGGTCCGCGGGTCGAGGAGATCCCCGCCGACCAGTTCAACCACACTGTCTCGGTCATCCGCAACCAGGACGGCACCTTCACCATCCTGGACCCGACCTGGATACCGCTCAGCCGGGATATGTGGTCCCCCTGGGAGGCGTTGCAGGGGCTGGTCTACGGCACGCCGGAAGGGGAAGACCTTACGCTCTCCCCACACTTCCCGCCGGAGCACAACCAGGTGATCGCCCGGAGCGAGGGCGAGATCGCGCCTGATGGGACATTGTCCACGCGAATTACCATCGAGGTGATGGGCCGACCCGACACCTCCTTTCGGCGTTACGTCCACCGCCGCTCCCTGCCCGAGCAGCGGGCCGTTTTTGAGAGCGCCTTGAACATCGCCCCCAATGCCAGGTTGGAGAAGCTCGAGTTCACCGATCCGTTCGACTACAACCGCAACGCACAAGTGGACATGGAAATCACGGCGCCGGGCTACGCCGCGGGTGCCGCGCAGGTGCGTATGTTCCGTTTGCCGCTGATGTCGCGGCCCTTGGCCTCCTTGCTCATCCCCGACCTTTCTTACTCAGTCGAGGCCGACAAACGCGAATACGGAATGCGCTACCACTCCACGAAGCTGGTTCGTTATGAGGAAACACTGACGCTGCCCCCCGGTTGGAAGGTCGAGCACGTGCCCGAGAAACAGACGCTCGATTCGGGAGCGGCGGCCCTGACCTTCGAGGCGGAGCCCGGCGACGGAACGCTGACCTACAAGTTCGAACTCATTGTCAAGCACAATCGCATTCCCCCAAAGGACTATCCGGAGTTGAAGAAGACCATCGAGGCCATGAACGACCTCGCGGACGAGTGGATCGTCTGCGCTGTTGAAGAGGGGTAAGAAGCTTTCAGCTATTAGCAGTCAGCACTGTGGGAGAACTCGAATATGACCGAGCAGAATTGGCGAACGCACGGTAGGGCCCGATTCCAGGTTGTCGAGCGTCTGGCTCGCCCACGGTTCGCCGGTCTGGGTGTTGCGATGCTGTTCCTTGTGGCCGCACCAGGCTGTCAGGCGGCGGCCCCGCGCGCGCAGATTGGCGACACGACCGCGACCGCCGCTCCGGACCTGACTGCCGGGGCCCAGCAGTTTCCCGAAGAGGATGCGATTAACCTGCGCTGGGAGCAGCATTGGACGGTGGAACCGGACGGCACCGTGCACCGCCGCGAGCACCACTGGACCAAACTGCTGAACTCCCGCCCGATTCGCCGGCTGGCCGACCCCCGGATCGACTTCTGCAAGGGGCAAGACCAGCTCATTATCCACACCGCCCAGAGCATCCTGCCCGACGGTACGGTTATGCCGGTCCCGGACTATTCGTTCAACCTGGCCGCCCCGGATGACGTCGGCTGTTGGCCTCACTTTGCCGCCTGGCAGCAGCAGGTCATCTGTTTCAGCGGCGTTGTGGACGGTGTGGTTCTCGAACTGGACTACGAGGTGGTCACTCAACCGGGTGTGCTGCCGTGGATCGGTGCGGATTTGCGGCTGGACGATGACTACCCCACGCTCCAGCGTGTGGTCTCGCTGACGGTTCCGCAGGATTCCGTGCTGCAACACCGCGTGGACGGCATTACTGCGGAGCGGAGCCAGCCAGTCGAAACAACCGGCGGCGGGATGACGACGTTCTCCTGGGCGTTTGAGAATCTGCCGGGGACGCCGGCGGAGCCGCAGTCGCCGCCCTGGCAGCAGCGTTGCGCGCGTTTGCGGTTCAGCACGTGCACGGGCGCTGCCTGGGTAACCTTAATCACCGAGCGTGTGCAGCAGGCCGTCCAGCCGACCGAGTCAATCAAGGTGTTCGCCGAAGCCGCCGTGGAAGACGAAGCCGACCCCATCGAGCGCGTGCGCAAGCTTGCCGGAAAGCTGCGCGATTCGTTCAATTACGTTAGCTCGCCGAAGACGTATCGCGAGATTGAGTGTCGGCCGGCGGCTGACGT
>JAUWNF010000179.1 GCA_030612785.1 Phycisphaerales bacterium | reverse complement strand
GCTCAGCATGAGCGAGGACCAGATTAAGGACCTGGTTCGGCAGGCGAAACTGCGGGAGTTTCGGGACGCGGGAAAGGTCAACTTCAAGGTTGACGAGGTGGACGCGTTGGTGGCCGAGGTGGCCGCCGACTCGGCGAGCGGAACCGGCAGCGGTGAACTGGTGCTCGAACCCGCGGAAGAATCGACCATCGATCTGGCTATGGGGTCCACGGGCGATATGCTGAGCCTGGAAGAGGCGGCTGCGGACAGCACCGCGGCCGGCGAAGAAACCGAAAAGAAAAAAGATGACACGGTGGTGACATCAGTGGGCATCAGCGTATTCGATGAGGAGGAGGAAATCGAAGGGGTGGCCGACCCGCTGGCACAAACCGTCGTCTCCGGGGCGACCGGAGGCGGACTGGGCATTGAGGGCGTAGGCAGCGGTTCGGGACTGCTGGACTTGACCAGGGAGAGTGACGACACCTCCCTAGGCGCCGAGCTACTCGACGAGATCTATCCGGAGGAGGCCGAGGCGGACGCCGAGATGGGCGAGGACACCCGGGCCGGACTGGCCGAAGCCATCAGCGAGGAGACGCCCGCGGGCGGGGATATTTTCGAGGGCTCCGGCGTTGGCGAGGCGGCGGGTGCCGAGGCCGATGCCCCGGCGACCACCGTGGTTACACGGGTGGAGTTCGCCCCGGATGCGTGGAGCGCCGGGCTGACCGGGCTACTGGTGGTGGTGGTGGTGGTGATGATCTTCACCGGGTTGGCGGTGGCCGCCAGTATTCGCGGTGTGTCGCTCCCGATGGTCGAGTTTGTGTACGGAAAGCTGTGGATGTTCGGCGCGGGCGCGGCGGTGGCATCCCTGGCCGCCGTGGGCGTCGGGTTTATCCTGGGTAAACGAAGCCAGGGCTAAGGTATGCGGCGGGCGCACGGGCCGCTGCGGGCGCGGACAACTGCTTGAAGTTCGGATGGGCGCGAGCACAGGAGACGAGTGATGAAGAAGGGCCAATGGTTGAGCGCGTTGGCGGCGGTCGGACTGGTCGTTTCGGTGGGCGGCGGCTGCAAATCGCTGGACGAGTACAGACAACTCGAAATGTCGCACCGGACCGCGTTGGCGGAAAAGGCCCAGGTGGAGAGTGAACTGTACGATGCTCGAACGTTGGCGGACAGCCTGCGGACCAAGCTCACCGCGACCGAGGGCGAACTCGAAACCAAGAGTCAACTGATCGAGAATCTACAGCAGGAAAACGATCGCTTGGACAGCGCCTTCGCCTCCGCGCAGGAAACGTTGGAAAAACTGGCCGCCAGCCACATGCCCACTGAGCCGGTGGTCATCAAGCAGACCAAGCTCCCGCCGGCGCTGGATTCGGCATTGAAGGAGTTCGCGACCCAATACCCCAACGACGTGGAGTACAACGAGCAAACCGGGGCAATCAAGTGGAAGTCCGACCTGCTGTTCGCGTCGGGCAGTGACGTGGTTATTGAGACCGCGCCGGCCTCGCTGAGCAAGTTCAGCGAGATTCTGAACTCTCCGGCGGCGGTGGACTTCGAGGTCATCATCGTGGGGCACACCGACGATCGCCAACCCGGGGCGGAGACCAGTGCACGGGGTCATCCCACAAACTGGCACCTGTCGGTCCATCGGGCCATCTCGGTTTCAAACGTCATTTTGCAGAGCGGTTACGATCCGGCGCGCGTTGGCGTGATGGGGTATGGCGAATACCGCCCGATCGCGCCCAACGACAACGAAAAGGGGCGCACGCTTAACCGCCGCGTGGAAATCTACCTGGTGGAGCATGGCGAGCTGGTGGCCTATGGGGACGATGGCAACGTGTTCTTCGCGCCCGAACTCGGCCTGGTCTTTGCAAAGGCAACGCCCCGCCTGCCGTAACCGGGCGCGGCTCGTCCGCGCTGCTGCGAGGAGCTGGAGGGGGTGCAACGGGCTTACGGGCGGCGCGGTTTTCCAACACGACGCGGGACATCGATGGCTGCAAAGCAAGCCTCAATCCATCCAGCGGAATCCTCCAGCCCTCAGACCGAAGCGCCGGAGGAGGGGGTGCGCGAAACCGCCGACTCGATCATCGTGGCGTTCATTCTCGCGTTTGTCTTCCGCGCCTTCATCATCGAGGCCTTTGTCATTCCCACCGGATCGATGGCCGCCACCCTTTATGGTAAACACGGCACCATCATCTGTAGCGACTGCGGTTGGGAATTCGCCTATGGGCTGACCGACCTGGCGTCGGCCAACGGGTGCCGCACTCCGCTGGGTGCGGATGAGGTCGCGGTGTGTCCCAACTGCAACCACGGTAACCGGATCACCGAAATCAACGATACCAAGCGAAACGCCGAAGCCGGTGACCGCATTCTGGCGCTCAAGTGGCCTTACGATATCGGTGGGGAGCGGCTCGGACCCCAGCGGTGGGACGTGACCCTGTTCAAGGACCCCAGCGACCCGGAGCCTGCCGACGGGATCACCAACTTCATCAAGCGTATGGTCGGTGTGCCCAACGAAGTGCTGGAAATCATCGACGGTGACGTCTATGCGGTGCCGCTCGAAGAACTCCCTGAGTCAACCTTGAAGGCCCTGGACGACGCCCGCCACGCGAAGTACTTGCGCCGCTGCTCAGCCACCGGTCGCGACCCCACGGCGCGACAGATCGAAAACCGCCTGCGCCAGGGCTGGAGCGAGGCACTCGACGAATTGAGCGGGAAGCTGCGGGTTTGCCGCAAGACGACGTTGGCCCAAAAGGTGTTGTGGA
The DNA here is from genome assembly GCA_030612785.1 of Phycisphaerales bacterium. Classification (GTDB taxonomy): domain Bacteria; phylum Planctomycetota; class Phycisphaerae; order UBA1845; family UBA1845; genus JAAEQG01. The sequence goes on along the minus strand of JAUWNF010000179.1, from coordinate 4,085 downwards.
CCGTGCTCTACGACCACGACTACCCGCCGCGGTCGCTCGATCGCGGTCAGCCGCACTGGGCCAGGATTGACCCGGACTCGGTGGGATGGAACACGGGCGGGCGGAAGCTCCGATTCCGGGCCGGCGGGGAACGGTACGAGGGCCTGGCGCTGCGCGGCAAGAAGGCGACGGACCGGGTCGGCTACAATATTCGCGATCGTGGGGAAATGTCGGGCGTAACCGATCTGCGCCTGCGGTTCGTATTCACGCGTACCGCCGGGGAAGGCGCCCTGCTACTGAAGTTGCCCAAGCAGGAACGATCTTTCTGGGCCGAACTGGGCTCCGATGGTGCCCTGCGGCTGTATGAGACCGACGGAGGACTGCCCTCCGGTGAAAAGCCCCTGGTCGCCCGGCCACTGCCGCCGTTCGAGGTTGGTCAGCCGGTGGTGGTCGATTTTCAAGACGTGGACTATTGCGTGTCTTTGACCATCAACGGCGAGCGGTTGCTATCCACCACGCCGGAGCAGTTCTCGCCGGATATCACCGCCCTTCGCCTCGCCGCTACGGGGGTGGACCCCGGTGAAATCGAGATCTTCGCCGGCGGCATGTCGGTTGAACTGGGTCACGTCGTCGCCGAGCGGGACGTGTACTATCGTTCACCGCGCCGGGCAATGGGTAGCCGTTTGCCTGCGCTGTCGGGTATCACCGGCACGGTGTGGGGCGGATCGGGAAACCCGATTCTTCTTCGGAACGGGGAGTATTTCATGCTGGGCGACAACAGCCCGGCCAGCGGCGATTCCAGGCTGTGGAACCGTGTGGGGCCGCATCTGGCGGACCGCGGGGAGACCTACCAACTCGGCACGGTTGCGGCCGACCAATTGATCGGGCGAGCGTTCTTCGTATATTGGCCGAGCGGGCATCGATCGGCTTTTATTCCGCTCCTGGACCGTTTTGGGCTAATTCCCAACGTCGGACGAATGCGATGGATTCGCTGAACCAGCCTGCAAATCGCGGTTTGCACGAGTTTTCCACAATCCTGGAGCACGCGGACAGCGACATGTACGACAGGAGCGTGCTAGGCATGTACAGTCATACTGGAGTTGCGGGTAGAGACGAGGCGGCGGCGTAGCATGAGCTGGCGGAACTGTATCTTCTGTCCGTACAATGAGTTAGGGATGGCAGGCAGACGCTGGCGTTGGCTGGGCGTTTTGCGCCTTGGTTCGGCGCGCGGCGCGCAGATATCTACCGTGAAGCTACTTAGGGCATTAACCCCAAAGGTTTTCAACAGACGTTCCACGCTGAGGATGAGCGTACGGAGGTAGTGTTAGACGTGGCAAGCAATCCGCTGCTGGAAGTCACCAGTTTAGTGAAACGCTATGACGGGCGGCCGGTGGTAAACGAACTCAGCTTTGCCGTGAACCGGGGCGAGATCGTCGGTCTGCTGGGCCGGAATGGCGCGGGTAAGACCACCAGCTTCCGTATAGTCATCGGGATGATCGATGCGGAGAACGGAACGGTTGTGTTCGACGGCGAGGACGTTACGCGCCTACCGATGTACAAGCGAGCTCAGCGGGGGATGGGGTACCTGTCGCAAGAACCCAGCGTTTTCCAGAGGCTAACCGTCGAGCAGAACCTGCTGGCGATCTTGGAAACCATGCGCAGCCTCTCGCAGCGAGAGCGTCGCCAGGGTGCCCAGCGGTTGATCGAGCAGTTCGGGCTGACCCACCAAGCTAAACAGGAGGCCCGCACGCTTTCAGGCGGAGAGCGCCGCAAGTTGGAAATCGCCCGTGCCCTGGTGACTAATCCTTCCCTGATCCTGCTGGACGAACCGTTTAGCGGGGTTGATCCGATCGCGGTGGAGGAACTGCAAGCTGAGATTACGCACCTCAAAGAAGAACGGGGCATCGCTATTCTGCTCACGGATCACAATGTTCGGGAGACGTTGGCGGTGACCGCTCGGAGCTACATCATCGACCAGGGCCGGGAGCTGCGTTCCGGCGCGCCGCGCGAGTTGATTAACGACGAGTTGGTCCGTCGTACATATCTCGGGCGGACCTTCCATGGTGATGAGTTTGACGAAGCTGCCGGTTAAGAACCTGCACAGCGGTTCAAAGGTCAGAGGCTTTCCACCAGGTTCGCAAGGTGTTTCACTTCGCTGGAGAGGGCACTCACCGGTGACCGGAATGGGGGTGTGACAGCGGTGCGAGACGCGGGGCACTTTTGAGGGGTCGGGCGGGCGGCGTCGGCGACGAGCGCGCGTAAGTCGCTCAGCGCGGTTCGAGTTCGATGGGTGAGTTCCTCGAGCCGCTGGGATGCCGCCGGCACAAACCGTGGCGATTCGGGCGGGCGGTCTTGGGCAGTAACGGCGGGAGTCGCAGCGCCGACACGTGGTTCGCTTTCGATGGGGGAGGACGACTCCTGGGGCGCGCTCTGCTCCTTCCTGTTGTACTCGGCGAGGTGCCTGACAATCGAGGTCAGCCGGCGCATGCGCTGATCGTGCCGTGCGACCGCAGCCGCTAGTTGGGGTATCCGCCGCAACGCGTCGTCGCTCTTGCGGACGGTCTTGGTCAGTCGTTGATCAGCGTTCTGGAGCGCGGCCGCCAGCTTCTGCTCGGTCTTGTTGAGAACCTGCCGCACTTTGTCTTCGGCCGTATCGAGGGTGTCCGCCAATCCAACCCGCCTGATGCGTTTGCTGACTCCTTCAGCAGGAGAAGCGGGGGTGGAGACGGAAGCGCGAACCACAGGTGGTTTCGCGCGGGGGGTGTGGCGCTGCTCGAAGGTCAGCATTTGGGTAATGACGGCGTCTGTGAACTCTCCGTCGATGGTGCGGCGGTCGGCGGAGTAGGCGCTGAGCATGGCGTTGTCGCAAACGGTGTTGATCAGGCGGGGTAGGCCCTTTGCGTAGCCGTGGATCACCTCTATGGCGGAGTCGTCGAAGATGGACTCATTGTCGGCACCGGCGATGTTAAGGCGGTGTTGAATGTATCCTTGGCACTGCTCGCGAGTGAGGGCGTGCAGGTGGAAAGTGCGGAAGATTCGCTGGCGTAGCTGACGCATGTCGGGTAATTGGAAGATGCGGCGCAGCTCCGGCTGACCTACGATCAAGGTTTGCAGCAGCTTGGCGTTCTCGTCCTCGAGGTTGCCAAGCGTGCGTAATTGCGCAAAGGCCTCGCGCGATAGCGTATGGGCCTCGTCGATTATGAGCACGGTGGGGGTGCCGTGCGCGTATTCGGCGAGCAGGAAGTCGCGTAACAGGCGCACGTAAGTCGCCGCGGCGGCGTCGCTGGGGACGGGCAACCCGAAACCGTCGCAGACCGAGGCCAGGAACTCGGCGCCCGTGGTGACCGTGTGCTTGAGTACGGCGGCACAGAGGTGATTCTGGAAGTGCTGCACAACCATCTTGGTCAGCAAAGTCTTACCCAACCCGGCTTCACCGGTCAGCAGCATGAATCCCTTGCCTTCGCTGACCGCGTAAACCATGGAAGCGAAGGCCTCTTCGTGATCCGGCGTAGGATAGAAGAAGCGCGGATCGGGTGTGTTGTTGAAGGGCAATTCAGACAGGCCAAAGAATTCAGCGTACATCGCACCCCCGCCACCGCCGACCGGGCAAGACCATACCCCAGGCGTGCATGAGATATCGGTCCCGCAAGGGCCGCGGTTTAGGTCTGCTAACTAAGCCCGCTTCGCCGTCGAGCTCTCCGGTGAGGCGGGCCCGCAACGTCCGAGAACCAATCGCAGGCCCCAAATGTGCGCAAGTATGTTCATGACGGTTTCCGGGCACCCGATAAATCACGGTGTCCGGGTGTCCATGCGTCTGGGGCGGCGTCCGGAGGGTTGGTGCTCCACCGGGAGTCGGATGAGCGTGACGGTATCGGACCGACCGTGGGGACGCGAGAACACCTGCTACCGCCTAGATGGCGATACGCAAGTGGGAGCGGATGGGTGACATGGTTAAGGTCTTGACAGCAAGCGGGGTCGGCCTGTTGATCCTCCTGAGCGGAGGGTGCGCTGCCAAGAACGAGGATCTCCGCTATTTCCTCGACGCCAATAAGGTTCACGTGTCCGCCATCGAGTACCGGGTGGATATTCCCGACGGGATTCGCATC
>JAUWNF010000136.1 GCA_030612785.1 Phycisphaerales bacterium | reverse complement strand
GGACCGGGCAAGGCGAGTAGCTGAGCACGGGAAGCGCGTCATTAACGCACCCTACCCGCCTCGATTACTGGATCGGTGTTCATCCGGCGGACGCGCCAGTGCACGCAAACCACCGCAAGGTCCTCACAGAAGTGTTATCCCTCCCGACGGTCCCGTTCGGGGAACATGCGGTCATTGAGTACATCCGGCGGTTCTGCAAACGCCGGCCTGCCCTGTCGCTCACCGAGGACCAAGCCGGCAACATGCTCGTCCGCTACCGGCGTGGCCGCGGGACGATCCGGCATCCGGTGTGTCTTACCGCGCACCTCGATCACCCGGGTTTTACCGCCGAGCGCATGACCGGGGCGAGGAATCTGCGTGCACGCTGGCGTGGGGGCGTGCGGCGCGAGTACTTCGTGGGGTCCAGGATCCGTTTCCCGGTCGGAGACCGCTGGGTGCGCGGTGTCGTCAAGAGCGTCCGCGCCCGGGGGCGCGGCAAGGAGGCGCGCGTGGAGACCGCCGGCGTCACCGTCGGCTCGCCGGTACCCAAAGGTGCGGTAGGCATGTGGGATCTGCCCGGCCCCAGGATTGGCGACCGGCTCGTTCGCGCCCCGGCGTGCGATGACCTGGCCGGCGTCGCGGGGATGCTCTGCTGCCTCGAGCACCTGTGCCGCCAAAGGGTTGCCGGTGAGGGCTACTTCCTGTTCACCCGTGCCGAGGAGGTTGGGTTCATCGGCGCGCTGGCCGCCTGCCGGTTGAGAACCATTCCCGCCAAGTGCATCGTCGTCGCGGTGGAGACCAGTTCAGAACTGCCCGGCGCGCGCATCGGCAACGGGCCCGTGTTGCGCGTGGGCGACCGCACCAGCGTCTACACCCCGGCAGCCACGGCGTTCTGCCGCACAGTCGCCGACGGACTGGTCCGGCGCGACCGGTCCTTTGCCTACCAGCGCAAGCTGATGGACGGCGGCACGTGTGAGGCCGCGGTCTACTGTGAACTCGGCTTTCAGGCAACCGGCATCTGCCTGGCCTTGGGTAACTACCACAACATGGACGTGAAACGCCGGCGGATCGCCTCGGAGTACGTTAGCACCGGCGACTTCGAAAACCTGGAGAAATGGTTCGTGGCCCTGGTCAAATCCGGCAGGTCTTACACCGGACACGATCGCGGTTTCCACGCCCGGTTGCGCAAGCTCGAAAAGGAACACGCCAAGCTGCTCCGGGCCACTCGATAGCCCCGTGATCTACGGATACGATGCGGCCCGACTACCCATAACTAACCCCTACGTCTGGTGCGTTTGGAGGGGAGGGACTTCGTCTTCTTGGCCGTTTTGGGCTTGGTGGCTGGTCTTGATGCCCCGGTCGTTTTCTTTTTGGCAGCCGTTTTCCTTTTGGCGGGTGCTTTCTTCTTTGCCGTCGTTTTTTTACTCGCGGCCGTCTTGCGCCTGACTGCCTTGGCGGCCGGGGTGGGCAGGGTCTTCTTAATCTTGGCCTTTATCACCGTTGGCGGTTTACCCTTCTTCGCTTCCGCCGTTTTCCTGGCTTTCTTGGGGGTGGGTTTTTTCTCTTTCTTGGCGAACTTAGCCGCCAGCGGGTCCGGCGGGACTTCGGCGTCGATTGGATAGATGGTCACGTCCCGATAGTAACTCTCGTTGCTCAGCCGTTCGAGTTGGGCTTCGACTTCGCTCCGCTCCACAGACTTGAGCAGCGTTACGGTCAACCCGTCCACGTAACCGACGAGTTTCCACTCAAAGGCCGGCACCTCCTTGGCACTCATGCCCCTTCTGGGGATCGGCTGACCTGCCGGTGCGGGCGTTGGTTTAGAAGCGTTCATTACCGATGATCGCCAGGGCGCGGAAAAAGTCCAACACAAAATACAGAGTGCTTACCACGGTAACCAGAACCACCACCGTGATGCCCACGGTGACGAAGGTAGTCCCCCGGATCATCGCGTCCCGTTGCATTGTGGCGATAATATGCGGACGGGCAAGGATGAACATGGAAACCAACACCGCCGCGATCGTTGGCCAAATGGAGATCGAATGGATGTAGCTGTAAATCCATACTCCTCGGCTGACCGGCGACTCGCGCCCGAGTTCCCCACCGTGATGCCGAAGGTGGTGGCCGCGGACAAAGCACTCACCGTCTCGGACAAAACCGTTCTTCGCGTCGCCCCCGATGTACCAGTACATCATCGTGTAGCTGACGAAGTTGGCCAGCCCCAGAAAGATAATCCAGATCAACAAACGATTGCGGCTGACGCGAGTCAAAGCGGCTCCTTAATAGTGCGCGGCGAGCATTATAGAGCCGGCACGCGCCGCCATCAACTCACCGCAGTGGGCGTCGTGGACCGCACCCTCTACGCGCGTTCCGCGGCCTGGATGTAGCAGATCAGCTTGTAGACCAGCCGAGCCGCGAGGTATTCCGTGACCGACTGTCCGGGTAGCGGCATCACCTCGACGATGTCCGCACCCACGATCGTCTTCTCCTCCGCTACCAGGTGAAGCAGGTCGGTGACCTGATACCAATCGAGCCCGCCCGGCTCGGGCATACCGGTGCCCGGGGCGTATGCGGGATCGAACGCATCGATGTCGATGGTAATGTAGACTTCGTCCGTTAGCAAATCCAGGACCGCGTCGAGCCAATCGTTTGAGCAGTGGCACTGACGGGCTGAGATGGGCGCGAGGCGCGCCCGCCTCATGAAACGACGCTCTTCGCGGGAGAAGCTGCGCACCCCCACTGGGACACAGACCTCGGTGTATTCCAGGACGCGGCGCATGACCGCGGCGTGGGAATATGCGGACCCCTCGTACTCTTTCCGGAGGTCGGCGTGGGCGTCGATCTGGAGCACCGAGAGCCGTTTATGCCTCCCGACGACGGCCCGGACCAGCCCGCTGGTTATGCTGTGCTCGCCCCCGAGGGCTATCGGAGTCTTTCCATCGCGTACCACGCGGCGAGCGTACTTGAAGACGTCTTCGTGCATGGCCTGTGGACCGGCGGCGTTCGGGGCGAGTGCGTCGAGCGTCGCGATACCACACTCGTGAAACTCGCCGCCCAACTCCTCGTCGAGCAGTTCGAGGTGTTCCGAGGCGGCGATGATGGCTGACGGGCCGAAGCGCGTTCCAGGGCGGTGCGATGCGGTTGCATCGTAGGGTATCGGCAGGATCACGAACCGCGCGCTCGCGTAGTCCGAGTACCGCGGTTCCAGGCCGAGGAAGTTGTGGGGACGTGTTTCCATAGCAGGGTTGCTCGGGACCGGCTACTCGGGCTCCCGGCTCGAACGGTCACACACTCAATAGATAAACACGGCCGCGGCTACCACGGTGGTCCACAGGCCGTTTTTGTCGCCTTCAGCCGTCTTGACACACGCCCGGGTGCGGACCACCAGCCCCTTGCTACGATAAATCTCGCGGCGTTCGTCATAGGCCGTATCCGGGTCCAACTCAAACCCTAGCGTGGTCGCCAGCATGCTGGCCGCCATGTCCTCCACCAGATCAACGCACTTCGACTTGGTCAGGCCGAAGCCGTGGTGTTCGGAGATGTACCCGACGTGGCCCTCGTCGGCGGAAACGGCCAAACCAATTCCGGAGCAGACCAGGCGATTGGGTTCGTTGGTGAAGGCTTCCGCCATCACGCAGTGAACGATGCCCCCAGGTTCAAGCTTTTTGAGCCCTTCGGGCTTGGAGACGATCTTGCAGTGCGGCGGAAAGATGCTGGAGACCTTGACCAGATTGAACTGGGCGATCCCGGCATCGCGGAGGGCGGCTTCGAACGATTGCAGCTTGTGGCGGTGCTTGCCGACACCGTTGGTGAAGAACATTCCCGTCGGCACCAGTTGTCCCGGCATAGGACCTCTCCCGCGACGAATTCGCTCGCACCAAGAAAGACGGCGGATTATAGCGTCGCGTCGATCCGCCGTACAACTACCCTGTTCGGAGGAGGGTTTCGAGCTTCGGGCGAATGTCACGCAGGGCTTGGCCCCGATGGCTGATGCGGTTCTTGTGCTCGGGGTCGAGCTCCGCGGTGGTCAGACCCAGTTCGGGTAGGAGAAAGTGCGGGTCGTAGCCGAACCCGTTTCGTCCGCGCGGCTGGTCGATGATAACCCCCTCGACGGTCCCCGAAGCGGTCGCCAGCACTCGCTGTGGGTCGGCGACCGCAATCACGCAACGGAATCGGGCGGATCGCTGCTCGGGCGGGACCTTTCGCAACAGAGCGATCAGCTTGGCATTGTTGGCCGCCGCGTCCTGCACCGGACCGGTGAACCTGGCCGAGTTGACCCCCGGGCGCTGGTCCAGGGCATCGACCTCCAGACCCGAGTCGTCGGCGAGCGTCCACATCCCGGTCGCTCCGGCGTAGTGTCGGGCCTTCTTTTTCGCGTTGTCCTCGAAGGTCAAGCCGTCCTCGAGCACCTCGGGCAATTCGCCGAACTCAGCGAGCGTGACCAGCACTACGTCCAGGTCGGCGAAGACGTGGCGGATTTCCCGCAGCTTACCGGGGTTAGAGGTCGCGACGAGGAGCTTGCGGTGCTTCACCATTGGTCATCTTCCAGTTCGTCGCGGATGCGCACGAGCCGTGAGGCAGTGTAGACCGTGCGGTTGCCGATCTTTTCGCCGCGCCTCCGCAAGTTCCAAAGCTCAAAGGCGAAGTTCTCCCTGGCCCGCAACGCGCGGACCTCACGGCTGTACTGGTTGAATCCGATGACCTCCTGTCCGACGCCCCAGGGGTTGCCGTCATCTTCCACCACGCGCCGGGCCTCGACCGACCGGACCGCGTCCTCGCCGAATTCGCCGACGAACACCTCGCTGTGGATCGGACCATGACGATAGAACGTCCGGTGGCCCTTCTTACGCAGCATGGTGGTGTACTCCGCAGCGGCCTTTTTTCTTTCATAGAAGCCCGGCTCGTTGGCGAAGACCGCCACGCGGAGCGAGTAGACGCCCTTCGCCCAGTCGAGCGAGAAGGCGGGGTCGCCGACATCGGGGGTGGGCAGAGGGACGAACCTGGCGTCGGCGAAATAGTGGCCCTGTCCGGGCACGCCCAATTCCTTGAGCGCCCGCATGTCCCGCTTCATACTGCGGGTAATCTCCGGCCGACGGGTCTTCCGATCAATCCGCCGGTAGTACTTGCCGTAGTATATCGTGGATTCCTCTGCGTCGTGTTCCAGTCGGACGTCGCGGCCGCGTATCCCCCGGGTGTCGCGCAGTACGTCGGCGATGGACTCCGCGTCCACCCGCCGGTTCGCACCGGTCAGAACCAAGCACCGGATGGTCCAGGGCTCGCCTTCCGGCTTGAAGAGGCGGCCGAAGCCCCAACCCCCCGCCTTCAGATCCTCAGAACAGCCAGCAGGCGTCAGCGCGATGGCGACCGCCAAGACCGACAGCAGAGTCACAGGGTTTTCTGGGGAGCGCACGGAATTACCCTCTTCCGGGCTGTTTTCGCGCCAGAGCCTCCTTCTGCGCGCGGAAAAGCTGTTTGATACCTCGAGACGCGAGCCCGAGCATCCTGGTCAGTTCGTCGGGCGAGAAGGTCGTGCCCTCTCCGGTCCCCTGGACCTCGACGAACTCGCCGGCTCCGGTCATGACCACGTTGACGTCCACCTGGGCCGCGGAATCTTCCGTGTAGTCCAGGTCCAGGAGGAGCTTGCCATCGACTCGACCGACACTGACCGCGGCGATCCGGTCGCGCAGCGGCGAATGCTCGATAAGCTTCTCTCGCAGGCAGTGCTGAATCGCATCGCAGAGGGCGACGTAGGCCCCGGTTACGCTGGCGGCGCGCGTGCCGCCATCGGCTTGCAGGACATCGCAGTCGATCAGAATCGAGTTTTCGCCCAAGACGTCGAGATCGACGACGGCCCGCAACGAGCGCCCGATAAGCCGCTGAATCTCCTGGGTGCGACCGTCAATGCGCTGTCGGTTGCGCCGGCGGCGTTCGGGGGTCGCCCCCGGCAGCATATCGTACTCGGCGGTCACCCACCCGCTGCCCCGCCCCACACGCCAGGGGGGAACGCCCCCCTGCCACATCGCGGTGCAAAGTACGTGCGTGTGGCCACATTTGATCAACACCGATCCCGGCGCGAAACGCGTGAACCGGCGCGTGAGTGAAACCGGCCGGAGTTGTGCGGGCTTGCGTCCGTCGTGTCGAGCCATGGCAGCCTCAGGTAGTCCATCGAGCCTACAACGCCAGCGCCCTTTTCGATCAGCGACGTGCGCCGCGCTTCAGGTTGTCCCGGCGAGCGATTCGGTCGCTTTCAAGATCGTCAGAAAGAGCAACCCCACAAAGGCCACGCCACTGAATAGCTCGAAACCGTGGAACAAGCGCGCCGTCCAGCGGTGGAACCCGCGCTTCATACTGGATCTGAGGAATTCCTCGGACGAGCGATACCGCTTGCGTGAGGTGACGTGTCGCGAGGGAATAATGGGTTCGTTCGCCCAGTACGTGTCCCCGTCGGTTTCGGCATCCGGGCGCGGCTGGGTTAGACCCAGGTCCTGCTCGAGCTTGGCCCGGTGGGTGACCGCTTCCAGGTAGCGCCGGTAGAAGCGCAGGCATCCATCGCGGGCGATGTTGGACAGCGCGTAAACGAGTATGGGACCGGCGCACAGCCCGGCGAAGTGATACCACTGCGACGCCAGGAACACGCCTACCACCGTGGCGGCGATCAGGAGCAGAACAACCTTGGCATAAAACGCCACGCGCTCCTGATGGGCGTCGAGGAAATAATGTTCTTCCCGCACGGCCAGGTCGTAGAGCCGCAAAGTGTGTTCCTGATTCGGTTTCTCCATGCGGTTTCGCCTCCTGACAACTGCTCGATTATGACGGCTGGCAGGTAATGAAGCAAGCGGAACCAACCGGCGGGGACTGGCGCTTGACGCGCAATGTCGAGTACGCCGGCTGCTACAAATGGGGCACAAGGCTCCGACTAAAGACGGTCTTGCAACGCCCCTGGACGAGGTTTTTTCGACTTAGGAGTTGTCGGAAAATAAAGTTGACAGAGATGGCGATGTGGGTATCATGTTCAGCATGACCGCCCCAGATCTCGCGACATGGGTGAAGTTGCTTCCTGGGCTTAACGAAGTTCAGCGCAGATGGTATGCCGCGCAGAAAGCACTGGAGTTAGGCCGCGGTGGTATTCAGCGAATCCATGAACTGATACCAGATCTAGTTTAACAATGCCGATTGCGCCCATGCAGCATGACACACCGAGCTGACCAGTTCCGGATCGTCGGCGAATCGATTCCAAGCATCGATGCCCTGCTGATCGCGGAGTATGGTAGGCGGAGGCTGTGAGTATCGATGCCGGCTGCAGACGCCGCCGAGCTGGGAGGTATTGATTGTAACGGACGAAACAGTAGTCACCGCTGCATATCAAGATCGCACCGAACGCCAGGGACTCGCGCTGCAGCACGAGATCAACGGCCTGAACGACGACCTTCTGCGGGCCTTTGCAGCAAGGCTCCACGGACTGATCCAGTTCGGGCAATCCGTGGACGAGGCCCGGCAGGTGGATCTGGGCTGGGACGAACTGGCCGAGGGCACCAAGTATCCGCTGATGACTGGCCGGCGGAGAGCTTCAGTTCCGCCGCGAACATCACCGTTTCGGGGATGGAGAGCGATCTCAGCGGTGCGTACTGGAGCCCGCCGGACGCTTCTCTGTGGGTCGTTCGCCAGAACAGACAGGTGTGGAAGATGCAAGAGTCCGGTGGGACCTTCAGCGTCGTGGGCCACTGGACGAACCTGCCGACAGGCGGCGATCTAGAGGCCATCACGCGGATCGATCCGGCGGAACCCGACACATTCTGCGTCCTTCACGAAGACAACGGCACGGTCTACCGGGTTGACGTATCGGGAGGTTCGCCAAGCCTGGTACGGTCGTGGCAACTCACGCTCCACGGCGCTACGGCTTCCGACCCAGGCGCTCAGGCGAACGGGTGATGGCCAGCGTCTGTCGCTTCTTGACCGTGAAGCTCCGGCGGAAGGTCAACGAATCCAAGAGTGCCGTGGCTCGGCCGGAGGAGCGGAAGTTCCTCGGATTTACGATCTCGAACGACGGGAGCGAGCGGCAGATCGCCG
>JAUWNF010000535.1 GCA_030612785.1 Phycisphaerales bacterium | reverse complement strand
GCCGCGAGTGCTCTCCAACCTGGACGCGAGAATCCGCCGGAGACTGCGTATGTACATCTGGCGGCAGTGGCAGAACGGACCGAACCGCTTCAAGGAACTGCGCCGACGCGGCGTTCCCAAGTTCCGCGCGGCGGTGGCGGCTGGCTCACCGACAGGATTCTGGCGCATGTCGCGTCATCCTGCGGTTCAGCAAGCCCTGCGGAACGCCTATTTCGACTCGATCGGCCTTCCGAGAGTGGCTGCGTCTTCGGCCGCTTAACCTGGTCGAACCGCCGTGGTACGGACCCGTATGCCCGGTGGTGTGGGAGGGGCGGAGCCGCGCGGCTCCCCCCTATCCCGATCAATCACGAAAACATTTCCCCGCGAGGAGCAGTACGGATTGATCTCTCAGATGAGGCGAGCCGCCGTCTCGATCCCCTCGAACATCGCCGAGGGGTTCAATCGATACCACAACAAGGAATACCGCCACTTCCTCTACGTCACCCTCGGGTCGTGTGCAGAATTGGAGACGCAAGTTGAACTGAGTCGCGATTTGGGATACGTCAGCGACATTGTGCGAGACGAGCTTTTGGAGCAATTGGACTTTGAATCGAGGATGCTAAGGAATTTGATTAAGAAACTCGACCTACGCGAATAGCCGAGTCGATGAAGCGGGGAGCGTAACTCGTGAAGCGTGAAGTGTGAAGCGTCAAAGATACACGAGTTACTCTTCACGAGATACTCTTCACGAGTTACGCTTCACGAGTTACGCTTCACGAGATACGCTTCACGAGATACGAGATACGAGATACGAGATACGAACCATGAACATCAGACTCGCCGGTTTCGGTGGCCAGGGCATCGTCATGGCCGGATATGTGCTCGGGCGCGCGGGCATTCTGGACGGCGGCAACGCCTTACAAACGCAGTCCTACGGAAGCGAGTCGCGGGGCGGAGCCTGCAAGAGCGATGTGATCATTTCCAAGGAGGAGATCCTCGATCTCGCCCCCTCGGCTCTGGATGTATTGGTGGCCATGTCCCAACCCGCCCTGGAGGAGTACCTTCCGAACCTGAAGAAAGACGGGATCCTGATCTACGACAGCGACTTGGTGAAGCCCGAGAGCGTCGGGGTGCGTGCCTTCGGGCTGCCGGCCACGGATATCGCTCAGCGGACCTTCGACCGCAACGTGGTCGCCAATATGATCATGCTGGGTTGTTTGGCTGGCTTTGCCGGCGTGGTTTCTCGCGATTCGCTTCGCGAAGCGATCTCGGAAAGCGTCCCGTCCAAGACTGTGGACATGAACCTCGAGGCCTTCGAGGAGGGATTCCGAAGGGGAGCCAATCAGAGGCGGTCGTCAAGAGAGGAAACGGGCTAGTCAAGGGACGTTCTCAATTGTGTGCAGGACCCTGTTTCCTGCGTCGCTTTCCGGACCCTGACACGGGTTGACTGTGACGACCGTCGCAGCCGTCTGAAATAGCGTTCAACTTGCATTAGCTGAGGTCAACCGTTAACCTCAAGAATAAGCTACAGGAAAGGCGGTACAAGATGGGCCGGTATTATATCTTGTGCGAAGACGGGGTGGTCGAGGAACCGGATCATGCGAAGTGGGCCGAGTGGTATGAGAAGTCGTACGAGAAGGTCCGTTGCATAGCGCGCACCAAGGTGGAATACGGCACCGTTTCGACCGTCTTTCTCGCCATGAGCATGACGTTATCGAAAGCCGACCCCCCTTTACTGTTCGAAACCAGGATTAAGGGCGGTTATCTGGATGATGAATGGGAACGCTACGCAACACTTCATGAAGCAAAGGCGGGGCACGAAGCCTGCGTAGCCCGCGTTCGCGCCGCCGAGGAAAACAAACCTCCCCCACCCGGATGGCCTGCTTGGTAGCCCAATCCGCACACCAGCGGTAGTGGATCGGGAGCTCTCGCTAGCGTGCCGCGCGTATCCGGCGCAGAACAACCGCCAGCAGAAGTGCTGCCGGGATCGTGGACATCACCAGCCAGAGACTCAGCGAAATCAGCATCCCGTCCTCGAAGCGGTGGAACTTCTCCACCAGAATGTGGGCGATCAACCTGAGCGACGGCACCTGAACCAGTGACGAGGCTGGCAGTTCCGACAGCGACAGCGCCGCCACCAGGCACAATCCAAAGAGCAGCGTCGGCCAGGACACCGCGGCACAGATGCGCAGGATGATAGTCGTCTCCTCGGCGCCGTCAGTACGGGCTTGCCAGAGCAAATCTTCCGGTGTTGCCCGGACCACCAGCGTCATCGCGACCACGCCGATCCAGCCGAAACGCGCCACATAACCGACCACAACCAGAGACCAGTGGTTATACAACATCGGAGCGTGCTGGTAGGCCGTGAGGACCGCCTCCCCCACCAGCGCCCCCGGCACCGCACCGAACACCAGCGCCCAGATCAGCCCGGCACGTCGAAACCGACGCCAAGTCGCGACGCACACCCCCATCCCAACGACCAACAACCCCGCCAGCCCGGCGACGGCAAGTGACCCGAGGAGTTCACCACCGTAAGTCCGCAACGCCTCACCCATCACGCCTGGCCCGTCGAGCTTGGCAGCCAACGCTGCCAGGGGAAGAACCGCCGACACCACCAGGCACCCGCCGGCCAGCAACAGCAGAACAGGTGACATGTGGCGCACACCGCTACGTACTTCGGCGTCAGGCTCCGTGACCCCGCGTCCCCACGCCCATCGGGCCGCTCCCAGGGCGGCCAGGATCACTCCCACGAGTGGCAGGGAACGCCAGAGCGTGTCAATGGCGCGGGGAGATTCCTGCGCCCAACCCAGCAGGGACGTGGAATACACCAGCACGCTGCACGCATGGGGCACACTGTATTCACCGAGAAAGATGACCAGGAGGATGGCGCCCGCGGTCGCGATGTGTGGAGCGAGCAACGGGAGGACAACGCGGAAGAACGCGCGCGCCGGTGACGTCTCCAGCAGGGCGGCATCATATCCCACGCGCCCCAATCTCGCCCACCCGGTCCCGACAACGAGCGCCGGAATCGGATATGCCCACTACGCCCACACCCCAATACACTGGACCCGGGTGGGGAATGCCGCCGGGAGGATCTTTTGCCACCCGAAGACATACACCATCGGCGGAAACAGCAGCGGCGCCGCCAGCATCGCGCCCAGCAACGGCCCTCGCCACAGGTGGCCGAGTCGTCCAACGACGTACGCTCCCGG
>JAUWNF010000366.1 GCA_030612785.1 Phycisphaerales bacterium | reverse complement strand
TCTACCCAACTGTGAATCGGTCTCGGAACTGGCTGGCGAACGTGAATTGGCTGATGGGCCAGGAGGCGTTACGATGTGTTCGGCTGTCCGTGACACAGGGTGTGCCCCTGGGTGACAAGACCTGGAGGGGCCGTGTCGCAGGTCGCCTGGGCCTGGCCATCACCCGGCGACCAGGCGGACGCCCCGACAAGATACGCAAAAATTATCCTGACACCTTTTCCTTTTTGGGAGACAAAGTGACCAACCAGAACATCCGTAACGTCGCCATCATTGCCCACGTCGACCACGGCAAGACCACGCTGATCGACCAGATGCTCCGTCAGTGCGGCCAATTCCGCGACGCGCAGCTCAAGGGCGAACGCATCCTGGACTCGAACGACCTGGAGCGCGAGCGTGGCATCACCATTCTGTCCAAGAACATAGCGATTGACTACAAGGGCACGAAGATCAACCTGATCGACACGCCCGGGCACGCCGACTTCGGCGGCGAGGTCGAGCGCGTGCTGAAGATGGCTGACGGTTGCCTGCTGCTGGTGGACGCGTTCGAGGGCCCGATGCCGCAGACGACGTTCGTCTTGCGCAAGGCGTTCGAGTTCGGCCTGCGTCCGATCGTGGTCATCAACAAGATCGACCGTCCGAACGCCCGCCCCGGGGAGGTTCAGGATGAGATCTTCGATCTGTTCATCGAGCTCGGCGCGGATGAGGACGCGCTCGAGTTTCCCACGGTCTTCGCCTCCGCCACGGAAGGGCATGCCTCGCTCGATCCCGACGACCACCCGGACAACATCTTCGTCCTGTTCGATGCGATTCTTCAGCACATACCGGCGCCCCAGGCCGATCCCGACGCTCCGCTCCAGATGCTCATCACGACAATAGACTACAACGACTACGTCGGGCGTATCGGTATTGGAAGGGTCTTCGCCGGTACAATCGGCGCCGCGCGCGCGGTAACCGTCATTCATCGCGACGGTACGCAGGTGACCGAGAAGGTCGGTGAGCTGTTCGTCTTCGCCGGCCTCGGCCGCCGCAGGGTCGACCGGGTTCCCGCCGGCGACATCTGCGCGGTGGTCGGGCTCGACTCCGTCGACATCGGCAACACCATCGCCGACCCAGATGATCCGCAACCGCTTCCGAGCGTGCGCATTGACGAACCGACCCTGCACATGACCTTCTGCATCAACGACTAGCCGTTTGCGGGGCGATCCGGCAAGTTCATCACGAGTGGGTACCTGCGCGAACGGCTTGACAAGGAGGTTCAGCGTAATGTCGCGTTGCGCGTCGAACCCGGTGCGAGCCGCGACGAGTTCCACGTCTCCGGGCGGGGCGTGCTACACCTTTCGGTCCTGATCGAGAACATGTCTCGCGAGGGACACGAACTCGCCGTCAGCAAGCCCAAGGTCATCTATCGTGAACTCGACGGCAAGAAGACAGAGCCGATCGAGATGTGCGTCATCGAGGTCCCGACGATCCACATCGGCCCGGTCATGGAACTCATGGGCAACCGCCGGGCCATCTGCAACAAGATGGACACGCGCGGCGATCAGTCTCACCTGGAGTTCACCGTACCATCGCGCGGACTGATAGGTGTGCGCAACCGCCTGATGACCGCCACGCAAGGCACCCTCGTCATGCACCACAACTTTTACGAATACGAGTATTT
Organism: Phycisphaerales bacterium; assembly: GCA_030612785.1. GTDB lineage: Bacteria > Planctomycetota > Phycisphaerae > UBA1845 > UBA1845 > JAAEQG01. The sequence goes on along the minus strand of JAUWNF010000366.1, from coordinate 2,728 downwards.
TCGCGGAACCATCCCCCACCGCCTCAACGGTGTCATGTGTGCCAGCCAACCGGGGCAAGTCACGGCGTATGCCCTCGATAGCCTCGCCGACCGGGGCACGATGTTCGTGGCGCCGGGACAGCAGGTGTACGAAGGACAGATTGTCGGCGAGCACTGCCGGAGCGGTGACATCGGGGTCAACGTCTGCCGCGGCAAGAAGCTGACCAACATCCGGGCCGCCTCTGCCGCCAAGACGGTGGTCCTCAAGGCGCCGCGTGAGATCGTGCTCGAATTCGCGCTGGAGTTCATCGAGGACGACGAACTCGCCGAGGTGACGCCGGGCGCAATTCGCCTGCGCAAACGTCACCTGACCGAGACCGCTCGCAAGCGCGCAGCGCGCGGACGCGGCAAAGCAGGCGGATAAACCCGAATCATTCACCCCCTCCCGAGCCGCGCGACCGTGACGAATCACTCGGGCCATAGAACTGAACGCAGAGACGCTGAGGACGCAGAGAAGATGAAGATTGTAGAAGAGAAGCCGTGAAGCGACCGTATCAACACTGTCAAGACGCGACGCGGCACACTACAACCATAGCCTCTTGTTGAACAAGACTCTGCGCCCTCAGCGTCTCTGCGTTCATGGATCATCCGGGATAGACGGAGCCGCACCGGCCGTCGTTCACGACGCCACGGTGCGGGAGATTGCGATGGGCGCGTTTGAAGAACTCGACTACGCCATGACGTCGATGGGGGAACTTATTCTGCGCCGACGGGAGGTTCTCTCACTGGATCGTGCCGAAGTCTACGAGGTCAAGCTCGCCGGGCAGTTCCTCATGTCCAGCCTGGTTCACGACGCCGAGATCGCCTTGGCGACGCGCGCGCTGTCTGTGGTCAACCACAGGTCGTGCGCGGTGCTGGTCGGCGGGCTGGGGTTGGGCTACACCGCCAAAGCAGCCCTCGATTGCGCGCGCGTCGAGTCCGTCACGGTGATCGAATGCCTCGATCGTATCATCGATTGGCATCGTCGCGGACTTGTTCCTCTCGCCGGCGCGCTCACGGATGATCCCAGGTGCAGCCTGGTTCACGGCGATTTCTTTGCCGTGGTCGGATCACCGGGCGCATTGCCGGATCAACCCGCAAAGCGGAGAGTCGCAACGCATGAGGAAATCGGGTCGCGGTGCTTCGATGTCATCCTGCTGGACATCGATCACTCGCCGCAATGCCTGCTTCACCCGGCGCACGCCGCGTTCTATACACCGGAAGGGCTGCGCCGATTGACTGACCACCTCCACCCCGGCGGCGTTTTCGCGCTATGGTCGGCCGACCCGCCGCAGCCATCTCTTCTCGACGGTCTCCAGCAGGCGTTCGCAGGCGTCAACGTGTTCGAATCAGCCTTCCGCAATCCACTCCTGAACGTGGATGACGTCAACTACATCATCACCGCGCAGCTCGCTCCCGTGTCACCAGATCTTCCGGGCGGCGTTCCGCGCCAGAAGTAGACCTATCCCAAGGCTTTTTTCCGCAGGTAACAGTCTTGTCCTCCGGGTTATGAGCCCGACCGGGCGAATGGGCGGGCTCTATGACGAGAGAGGCCGCTGGCATTTGAGTCGAGGGGCTTGAGGCGATACGATCTTGGGCGAACATCCGGCAACCGCAAAACCCCGGATGACTGGAGGAATCTTATGAAGACAAGTTGTAGCGTGGGTGCGATGGTGTTGCTGGGGCTGGGCTGCGTGGTCTGTGGATGTCGGGCGCATCCGGTGAGCATGGGTATGATGCTTGTGGGAGATGTGGTCGCCGACGCCGGCGTGGATAAGCGAGAGAAGGAGTTGCTGGGTAAGCCTCCGGCTGCCGCCGACGCGATGTTTGGCGAACGGACGGATACGTTCATCGATATGGACAACACGAGCAGTCAAGTGTTGTGGTATCCGGTAGATACCGACCTGCTCACGGTGGATCGCTGGGTGGTGGAAGTATCCGAGGGGAAGATCGTCGTCCTGACCAAGACCAAGGAGAACATCGACGGGGTGGAGGATGTGATCCGCACGGCTGACTTGCGCTCCAAGGTGATCGGCAAGACCCCCGCCCAATGTCGGCAGGAAGGGGACCTGAAGAACCCGGTGGCAAAATTCCGCTCCGTGAAAACCGACGACCGGGTGTTCGTGTACGATGTGCGCAACTCCACCAACCTGAGGGGTGCCCGGTACTGCCTGCTGCGGTTCGACAGTTTGGACGAATGCAATGAGGTCAAGCTGGTCGGGGTGAGCGCCTCGACCAAGAAGGAACCGCTGGGCAGCAATTCGCCGTAGCTTCCTTCCGGCCGTGGCCGCTCGGACTGGAACCGGGGCAAACAGGTGAACTCATGGCCGGGAGTTGGTCCGCGACGAAGGACATGCCTGACAACAGCAAACCTCGCTCCTCGCTCGCCGTCGATCGCGCCGCCGAGCGGAGATCGGTCGCGTATCCGAAGATGTTTGCCAGCGGCACCTCGGCCATCTGCCCGGTCACCGAGTACGGATATTTGCCGGTCAGCATCTTGTAGAGGATCACCCCCACCGAGTAGATGTCCGGGCGGATGGCGATGAGGGGCGGAGCGTCCTGGGTCTGCTCCGGCGAGGCATAGGCCAACGTGCCCATGAACTCTCCGGTCACGGTCACCGGTACGCCGTCCCCGATGAGTCCCGGTCCCGCCGCCTTGGCCAGACCGAAGTCCAGAATGTGCGGCTCGCCGTTGGCATCAATGCGAACG
>JAUWNF010000721.1 GCA_030612785.1 Phycisphaerales bacterium | reverse complement strand
CTGTCGATGTGGATGACCTGGAAATGTGCGGTCGCAAACCTGCCGCTGGGCGGCGGCAAGGGTGGCGTGATCTGCGAGCCGCACAACCTGAGCATGAATGAGCAGCAGAACATCTGCCGGGCCTACATGCGCCAAATCGCTCGGGATGTTGGCCCGCTGCGCGATGTTCCAGCTCCCGATGTCATGACGTCGGGGCAGCACATGCTCTGGATGCTCGACGAGTATGAGCAGATTCGCGGAGAACACTACCCGGGTATGATCACCGGCAAGCCCGTGGGCATGGGTGGATCCCTCGGACGGACCGAGGCGACGGGCTACGGCGTCGTGTTCACGGTGCGCGAGGCGCTGAAGGAGTTGAATATCCGACCCCAGGACACAATCGCGGCCGTGCAGGGGTTTGGGAACGTGGCGCAGTACGCGATCGAGCTCTTCAACCAAATCGGCGGCATGGTCGTCGCCGTTTCCTGCTGGGACCAGGAGGATCAGCAGCCCCACACGTTCCGCAAGAAGGATGGCGTTGAACTTGCCGAGTTGCGGAAGATCACCGACCGCTTCGGAGGTATCAACAAGCTAAAGGCCGCGGAGCTTGGCTACGAGCAGTTGCCAGGCGAGGCGTGGATTGAGCAGGATGTCGATATTCTGTTTCCATGCGCGCTGGAAAATTCGATCACGGCGGACAACGTGTCGAAGATCTCCAAGCGCGTCAAGCTGATAGCCGAGGGGGCGAACGGCCCGACGACGCCGGACGCCGACCACGTCTTGCACGAGCGCGGCGTCTTCGTCATCCCGGACTTCCTGGCGAACGCCGGCGGCGTCACGTGCAGTTACCTTGAGCAGGTGCAAAGCAACATGAACTACTTCTGGGAGAAGGACGAGGTGCTCGGCAAGCTCGACGTGATGATGACCTCGGCGTTTATTGGGGTGAGCGACATGGCGCGCAAGCGCAAGCTTTATATGCGCGACGCGGCCTATACGATCGCCATCGCGCGCGTGGCCCAAGCGTGCAAGGATCGTGGCTGGGTGTAGCCGATACGAGTAACGAGCCAATGAGTTGGTGAACAGGTCGATGAGCAGGCAGCCGGACGCAGGCATGTATCCGTCATTCGACCGCAAGTTCTTCGGATCAGACGAAGACTTCACGGTCATCGGGAGCGGTGAACTCGGGGGGAAGGCCCTCGGGTTGGCTTCCGTCAAACGCATCATCGAGGAAGCATTTCCAGCGAACAGCTTTCCTGAAGTGCAGGTCGGCATCCCCCGACTGACCATCCTCGGGACCGACGTCTTTGAGCAGTTCATGGCGCAGAACGACCTCTACGAGGTCGCCCTGGCTGACTTGCCCGATGAGCGAATCGCGCACGCGTTCATGAAGGCGGAGCTTCCGCCGGTATTCGTTGGCGCTCTGCGGGCCCTGGTTGCCCAGGTTCACACTCCGTTGGCGGTGCGCTCCTCCAGCTTGCTGGAAGATGCTTTGCGGCATCCCTTCGCCGGTGTGTACGCCACCAAGATGATCCCGAACAACGAGGCTGCCGTCGGCGACCGGTTTAAGAAGTTGACCGAGGCTATCAAATTCGTTTGGGCTTCGACGTTCTTCCGTGACGCGAAGAGCTACATGCGCACCATTGACCATCCGATCGAGGAAGAGCGGATGGCGGTCAT
>JAUWNF010000476.1 GCA_030612785.1 Phycisphaerales bacterium | reverse complement strand
ACCTTGTGGGCGACGTACCACCTTTGTGGACGGCGTACCACCTTGTGGACGGCGTACCACCTTGTGGACGGCGTACCACCATTTTTCGTCACCCACAAGGGGTGACGCTACATTGGGGATCGCCACGAACGACTAAACCGACAGCCCCTGACGGTCGCGGTTCGGAGAGGTGCCTCCTGGCGACACAGACATTAGGCATTCATGTCGGCCCAGCGTTTGGCCATCTGTCCGAAGATGGCCAAGGCGATCATGGCCACGACGCCAATCGCGGCAAACGGAATCCAGACCTTGTACTGCGGGTCGTATTCGTTCCACAGGAGCCGCGTTGTGGTTGCCGGCGACCTGGCGACCTCAGCCGCCGCCAATGACCGGGCCTCGAAGGGATTGAGCCGTAGCAATGGCGGGACCAATTCCGGCGATCGGGTCCAATCCTTGGCGTCGAGGGCCTTGATGATGAGGTCCTGCTTGCCGGCGAGTCGCGTATAGTCCACGCCCTCCTCCGTCATCTCGCCTTCGTCGGCATCAGCGCCAAAGACCTTCTTGACCGCGTTCAGGATTCTTTCGGACAGGCTGTCGTGGTCGATCTCCGCGCGGACGATTTGCAGGGCCTCCTCGTCCGTCCGGATCAGCTCGCGCAGCAGCGCTAAGTCCTTGCTCCAGTCCTTCTTGGCAACGGCGATGAAGCGCAGGTGCGGCCGGCTGATCAGGTAGGCGTAGAACCGGTCGCGTTCGCCGGTGGTGGTGATGTCCAGATCGACCAGGGCGTTTTCCACCGTGGCATCGTCCGCTCCCAATGCAGCGCTGAGTGCGGCGAAGGACTTGGTTCGGCCGATGCCGGTGCGCTCCTCGATTTCCTTGATGCGCTTCTTGAGTTGCTCGGGCGGATTATCGTAGTCCAGGATCGCAACGGCGTCGTGAATCCGCGGCGTCGCCTGAGCCAAGTATTCCAGGGCCAAATTGTTCAGCACCTCGGGATCATCGCCGAACCGCTCCCACAGCATGTCGATGATCTCGGCGTCCGGTTTGACTTGTTCCGGGGGGACATCCTCGTTGGCTTGCTCGCGAACCAACTCGAACGCAACCACCCGCTTCGTGCCGACGGCATCGGGGAGCAGGTGAACGAACCGGGCGAGCCCGATCTGATCAAGCGACCGGCTGCCTTCGTCCAGCGCCGCACCGAGCGTCCGCAGCTCCTTATCCTTGGTCTCTTGGAAAACTTTGGCCAACCCTTTGGTCGTCTTCTCGTGGAACTCATCGTGCAAGGCCAAGTATTGCAGGGCGAGGTTCTCAATCTGGCCCTGGTCGTGCCTGAAGCTGTTGCGCAACATCTTGGCGGCGGTCGCGGCATCTACGTTCACGTTGGCCCGGACGATCTCAAACGCGTCGCTGCGCTCGATGTCGAGGAGTGGGGGAATCTTCTCCAGCGCGTCGCTCCAATCTACCGCCTGGGCGGCGTGGGCGACGAGTGTCGGCTTGGCGGCGAGTTCCTTCAGCGCCAGCCCGGCCTTCTCGCCGTAGTTGTCATACATGATACCGGCGATCATCGAACCGAACCCCACGCCAATGCCGATGGGGATGTTGACATAGCCGAGGTACAGGCCCTTCTTGCCCGGTGGTGCGATCAGACCCAGGTACTGGTTCTTCTTGGGGCCGGTGAGCATCTCACCGAGGGAGAAGAAGACGACGCCCAACAGGAAGACCCAGCCATTGCCGGTCAGGCCGGCCACGAGGATGCCGGTGGTGGCCACGCTCATGCCGATGAGCATGGCGCCGAGTGCGCGCATCTTTCGCACGAGCCAGGAAATGGGCACCACGAGCAGAACGATCAGAAAGGCGTTGAGGTTCAGCAGGATTTGTTGCGGCACCTGCACGAGCCCGCGGTCGCCGTACTGCTGCCAGGCCTTCGGCGCGTGCGCGGCCACCATCGAACTGTCGATCCAGTCCTCGATGAAGTTCGGGTGCAAGTCCCATAACTGGTACATCATCATCCAGAAGCAGGACATGATCAGGAGGAAGGCCGGCAGCCGGAGTTGCCAGGTGAATTGTCCGCCTTCGAGCCAGGCGGCGATGCCTCCTCCGACGAGGAAAAGGCTTACACCGAGGTACCATTTCTCCGACCAGAGGACCAGGACGACGATGCCGGCGACGGCCATGACGACGCCCAGCGGACCGCGGACCGGGTGAAACGATCCGCCTCGCAGCCAATAGGGCCAAATGTTCTCGATGGTGACGCCGAACACCTTCACCAGGCTCTGCGACTTGTCGGCCCCGGAGGGCACGTCCTTGAAGGTGAGCAGCAGGAGCAGGTTCACCGCGGTGTAGACGGCTGAAGCAATGAACAGGTTGCGCCACCCCTCGGCGCTGTGCGGCTTGCCGAGAATAACGGTTGCTAGAATCGGCGCGAGGACGGCACCGATGTTGACCACCCAATAGAAAACGCCCCAGCCCATGGAGGAGTTTTCCTTGGTCAGGTTTTGGGCGATGGAGCCCTGCAGGGCGGGCTTGAAGAAGGCGGTTCCGGTGGCCAGGACCAGGATGCCGGCGAAGAACCCGTAGTAGCTGTGCATGAAGGCCATCATGAGGTAGCCGACCACGTTCGCGCTGATCGCGCAGACCAGCACCCGTTTGTAGCCGTAGCGGTCGGCGATTCCGCCGGTGAACATGGGCAGCCACGATTGCAGGATGGCCCACCACATGTAGATCCAGCCCTTGTGAATGGCGGTCAGGTGCAGCCCGCCGGGTTCGGTGGCCTGCATAATGTAGATGGGCACCACCGCGCGAATGCCGAAGTAGGCCAGACGCTCGAACATCTCGATGGAGTTGAGCATCCAGTAGGTTCGTCCGAAAACCTTGTGCTCGGGCGCCTCGCTCGGGGTGGAAACATCGGTAGAGGGTTCGCTCATCGGATCGTTGGTCCTTCCGTTCTCGCCACAGTACTCTGCCAACAGGTGGATCAAGTGAGGTTCGCGGGAGTGCGCGGCTGCCGACGGCGCACACGAGATGGGAACGTTACCGGAAACCCGGGCGTAGTTCAAACCTCGCCTCTACGCCTGCGGTGCTCGAAACCACCGCCGGTAGATGCTATGATAAGAGCATGAAGGCTGCGGGTTTCTGCATCGCGGTGCTGGTGGCCTTGCCGCTGGCGTTCGTAGCCGTCCGCGTGCTCGATCCGGAGGTGCCCTACACTTGGCGCACGATCTGGCGTTTCGTGGCCGTCGTGGGCATTCCGGCGGCGGCTTGCGGTTTGGCCTACGCCTGGACGGTGGGGCGGCCCAAACCGCCTCCCCAACGGTGTCCCGCGTGTGGCACTCCGATTCACGATCCCACCGAACCGAATTGCCTGGAGTGTGGTCGACCCCTGGACCCCACCAATGCCTGACCGGGACGGCGGGTGCGTCCGCGGGCCGGTTATCCGGACGCTCGCCGAGGTGTAGCAGTTCCCTGCGGTGAAGCGGGGCGTCAAGTCACAGTGTATCTCGTGGGTTGCCGCATGATTATCCGGGCTGACGCAAGCGTGAGCCGCGTCCGCGCTG
>JAUWNF010000295.1 GCA_030612785.1 Phycisphaerales bacterium | reverse complement strand
AGTGGCGTGCCTACTGGGACAACCGAAAATGCGCCTAATGCCAAAATCGCTGGCCAGACCCTTCCCCGTCTTCTGCACAAATTGGAATGGATCAAAGGAAACGAGTAGAATCAGTCTGGACCCGTGAACCCCACGACTAAGCTCAACCCCAGTATTTCCGTCATCTACGGTCTCAACGACCGGCCGCCGTTTGGGCGGGCGGTGGTGCTGGGGTTGCAGCACACGCTGACCATGTTCGGGGCCACCGTGGCGGTGCCGCTGCTGCTCGGGCCAAGCATGGGCATGAGCCAGCAGCAGATCGCCGTGCTCATCTCCTCGGTGATGCTGTGCAGCGGGCTGGCCACCCTTATCCAGGTAACCTTCGGCACGCGGCTGCCGATCATTCAGGGCGTATCGTTCAGCTTTCTGGCGGCCTTCTTCGCGATCATCGCCTACGGCAAAGACCCCGCCCACCCACTGACTCCGGGCGAGATGATGCAGTACATCGCCGGCAGCATCATCGTCGGCGCGCTCATTGAGATCGCAGTCGGTTTCAGCGGGCTGGTGGGATGGCTTCGACGAGTGCTCAGCCCCGTGGTGATCGGCCCGGTGATCATGCTGATCGGACTGGCGCTGTTCAAGCATGGTGCCCCCAAGGCGGGGACGCATTGGCCGACCAGTGGGTTGACCATTCTGCTTGTGATCGTGTTCTCGCTGATCCTGGCCCGCCGTTCGCGCTTCTTCCGCATCTTCCCGATCCTGTCGGCCGTCGTGATTGTGTGCGTCGTGTGCGGAGTGTTGTCGGTGACGGGCGTGTTCGCACCGGGTCATCCGGCCCACGTCACCCTCGACCCCGTTCGCTCAGCCGCCTGTGTGCGGTCCAATCCGGCAGACTTCGTTTTCCCGTGGGGCCTGCCGAAGTTCCGGCTGGGCTTCATCGTGGCGGTGTTGGCGGGCTATCTGGCTTCGATCGTCGAATCATTCGGCGACTACCACGCCTGCTCCTACATGTCCGGCGCGGGTGATCCGACGCCGAAGCAGATATCGCGCGGGATCGGATGTGAGGGGATCGGCTGCCTGCTCACCGGAGTGTTCGGCGGGTTCAGTTCGACCTCGTATTCGGAGAACATCGGGTTGGTTGGCCTCACCAAGGTGGCTTCGCGTTACGTGGTGCAGATCGCGGCGGTGTTGCTGATCGTGCTGGGGATTTTCGGCAAGTTCGGGGCGTTCGCGGCAACGATACCGGGACCGGTGGTGGGCGGGCTGTACTGCGCCTTGTTCGGTCTGATTTCCGCCGTCGGCATCCAGCAGCTTGCCAAGGCGGACCTGTCCAGCGACCGCAACCTGTTCATCGCCGGCTTCAGCCTGTTCATGGGCCTGAGCGTGCCGGCCTACTTCGACGGATCGGTCACCGCGATGTATCCGCCGGGTCCGGAGCTGCTCCTCCAAGCCTTGCCCCCCATGCTGGCCGATGTGGTGAAGGCCATCGGCGCGACCGGCATGGCCGTCGCGGCGATCATCGGCATCGTGCTCGACAACGTCATCCCGGGAACTCCGGGAGAACGAGGTCTGAAGTAGTCCAGGCTGCGGTAGCCAACAAGGGGAGGACCACGGGATTGCCCGGCGAAGCGAGGGATTCTGTGAGGAAGCCGGCATGGGCGCTTGCCGTCGAAAACCGAATTCAGGGATAATAAGAGCCGCGGACACGGCAAATGGGACATCTCCGTGTGGAGGAGCGTGCGGATGCGTGGTGGGTATTGGCAAACACGGGCACTCCGGCTGGCTTTCGGGCTGCTTGCGGTAATCGTGGTGGGCGGATGCGGAGCCTCCGGAGGTGGATCCGCCCGAATCGATGGCGGCGAAGATGGCGGCGCCAACCCTTGCGGGAACATCGCGCTTCCGACAGGCTTCGCGTTCGGGGCGTTGCGACCGCCAGACGAGGAGATCGAGCGTCGGCCGCTGGCGATCAATCCGTATGCCGCCAACCCCGATGTCGCGCTTCCGGCGTCGGTGGATTTGACGGCCCACTTGCCTCCCATTGGCAACCAAGGTCAGCTAGGTTCCTGCGTAGCGTGGGCTGCAGGGTACGCGGGAGCGACTTACACGGCGAATCGCCAATACGGCTGGGGAGCGCGTCAGCCGGATCACCAGGCAAGTCCGGGGTTTCTCTACAACACGGTTTTGTCCGTGGACGACGTTGCGTGTGGCAATGGCATTGGCCTGGCCACGGCGCTCGATACGCTCGTCCAGACCGGATGTTCGAGTATGCAAACTGTGGCCTACAGCGACACGACTTGTGTTGACAATCCCCCGGCAACGGACGCGGTCAACTTCAGAATTGGGAGCTTTCACCGCATCGCGAAAGCCGATCGGGACGCCCTGCGAAGCGAACTTGCCGCCGGTCGGGTCGTGGTCATTGCGGCTGAGCTGTATGACGACTTTCTCAATTTCAGGGGAACGAATGTGTACCGTGGGAGCGGCGTCTATCTCAAAGCTGGGGACACCAATGCCGCCCATGCAATGGCGGTCGTTGGATACGACGATGATCTCGGCGCCTATAGGCTCATGAATAGCTGGACGCGAGGGTGGGGCGACTGTGGTTTCGCGTGGATGGCCTATGAGACGTTCGAGACCACCGTGTACGCGGCGTACTCGCTCGAGCCCGCGGACGCCCGCGAGCCGCTCGAATCGGAGCCGGATTCAGAAACCATTCCTGAAGGACTAATCAAGGACGCGTTCCAGTTTGTCGACGACGCTCCAGGCGTTGCGGAGCAACTGGTGTTCTTGGTGTTTTACTACGAATTCACCGCTCCAGTATTCATCCGTACGGTGACGTTGACCGATCCCTTCGGTCAGACGAGCACGCCTCAGGAGTACAATCAATGGTATGCCGACGGATACGTGTACTTCGCTCAACCCGACGGGACGCCGTGGGCGGGCGGCGAGTACACGTTGGTGTTCGACACTCAGTTGCAGAACGGCGCTGACAACTTGCACTGGGATACTGCAACGATCGGTGCCCTCGGCGACGTGGGGACGGGTGACGGCGCCATGTGTTACAACTACTGTCTGTTGGCCTACGACGGAGTGTGTGACGATGGCGGCCCGGGCAGCGCGTCCAACACCTGCGAATACGGCACGGACTGTGCAGACTGCGGACCGCGCGAGGAGGAGAAGCCAAACGACCACCGGCGGCTCGACGTCGCCGAGATGCCGACTGCCGGCGTTCGGCCGGGTATTCTCGGCGCCAACCGGAGGCCGCTCGGCGTGCAGAACCGCGGGGCGTGACCACCTCGGGGCCGCGCTCATCGAAGTGACCGTTTCGGGGGCGGATCTTTCGGCGTACTCGTTCTTCACCATCATCCCGGCCCAGCCTTTCAAGGGCCACGGGACGAAATCACCACTTGACGCGTCTCGCCCCGTTCTAAGGCCTCACCCCGAGCAGTAGACGGAGCGAGACAAGCTGCGGGCTTTCGGCATCATGGCCGAGCGGGGTTTTCGAAGGTAACATAACCGTACCTTCGATAAACCCCGGAGCGGCAGCATGAAAACTATCATCGAGCCCTTTCGCATCAAAGTGGTGGAACCGATCAAGATGACCACGCCCGCCGAGCGCGAGGCGGCCCTGCAAAAAGCCGGCATGAACCTCTTTCTCATCCCGGCCGAGGATGTCCTGATCGACCTGTTGACCGACAGCGGCACCGGGGCGATGAGCAGCGAGCAGTGGGCCGGCGTCATGCGCGCGGACGAGTCTTACGCCGGGGCGAAGAGCTATTACCGCTTCGAGGCCCGCATGTGCGAACTCACCGGTTTCGAGCACATCCTCCCCACGCACCAAGGGCGGGCCAGCGAACGCATCCTCTTCGAACTGGTCGGCGGCAAGGGCAAAGTGGTCCCCAACAACAACCACTTCGACACCACCCGGGCCAACATCGAGCACTCCGGAGCCGAGGCGGTCGATCTGGTCGTCGACGAGGGCAAGGATCCGCGTAACCGGGCACCGTTCAAAGGCAACCTCGACGTCACCAAGCTTGAGCGCTTCTTCGAGGAAGTCGGGGCGGACCGCGTCCCGCTGGTGATGATCACGGTGACCAACAATAGCGGCGGCGGGCAACCGGTGAGCCTGCAAAACATCCGCGAGGTCAAGGAGGTGTGCCGCAAGTACGACAAACCACTGTTCCTCGATGCCTGTCGCTTCGCCGAGAATGCGTACTTCATCAAGCTGCGCGAAAAGGGACAGGGCGATCGCTCGGTGACCTCCATCGTGCGTGAGATGTTCGAGTTGGCCGACGGTGCCACCATCAGCGCCAAGAAAGACGGAATCGTCAACATCGGCGGTGTGCTGCTGCTGCGCGACGACGAACTCTACCGCCAGGCCCGCAACCTGCTCATCCTCACTGAGGGCTTCCCGACCTACGGCGGGCTGGCCGGGCGCGACCTCGAGGCAATGGCCCAGGGCTTCGAGGAGGTCCTCCACGAGGACTATCTGGCTTATCGCTTGCGGAGTACCGAGTACCTCGGCGAAAAGCTGCTGGCCATGGGCATCCAGATCGTCGAGCCCCCCGGTGGGCACGCGATCTACATCGACGCCAAAGAGTTCTGCCCCCCCCTCCCACCCGAGCGGTTTCCCGGGCACGCCTTGGCCTGCGCCCTGTACCGCCACGGCGGAATTCGCACGTGCGAGATCGGCAGCGTGATGTTCGGCAAGGCCGCCACGATGGAACTCGTGCGGATGGCCATCCCCCGCCGGGTGTACACCCAATCGCACGTGGACTACGTGGTAGAAGTTGTCGGCGAGGTGTTCGACCGGCGCCGCACTCTGCGGGGGATGCGGATTGTCTCCGAGCCTGCTACGCTACGCCACTTCACCGCCTCCTTCGAGGAAATCTGACCGGCTGCACCACATACGCGCGGAGCATGGCGACACACTTTGGACACGAACCGGCACGCGATCAATTATTATTTCATTGCGTTTTAGTTTTCACCACGGTAACCTGTTTATTATGTTATCGGAGCTGGTAATCGTGGAGGTGCGCAACTGAGATAAAAACGCGGACGCTCGAGAATTAGCGTCAGAATAATCGTGGCTTCGGCCGCCGTCTTGTACTGAAAATTGGCAGTTTTGTGGAAGCAAGATGCGTGACCGGTGCCGCGTCCCGTTAGGGGCGCGGGCCGGACCACCCTTGCTTCCGGGTATGCCAATACCTCAGTACAGGGGCGCGTTTCGGTTTCGCGCCCTTTTGCATTGCGTAGCGTCACC
>JAUWNF010000033.1 GCA_030612785.1 Phycisphaerales bacterium | reverse complement strand
GGCGTCGAAGATGGGCGTCCAGACGTCGGTGTCGTAGTTGCTCTCTTTGCCCTGGAGCACGGCGCACAACCGCTCGAACCCCAGCCCGGTATCGCCGTGCTTGGCCGACCGGGGCGTCAGTTTGCCGTCGGCCGCACGCTTGAACTGAATGAACACGAGGTTCCACAGCTCGATGACGCGGTGATCGCCGGCGTTCACCAGCGGACCGCCCGATTTATCGGGCGTCAGATCGATGTGGATTTCGCTGCAAGGCCCACAAGGACCGACGTCGCCCATCTCCCAGAAATTGTCCTTCATGCTGCCGGGGTGGACGTTGGCCGGATCGATGTCGGTCACTGCGGTCCACAGGTCACGCGTCTCGTTGTCGGGTTCCAGGCCTGCGTCGGACCGGCCCTCGAAGTAGGTGGCGTGGAGGCGGGTTTTGTCGATGCCCCACACTTTGGTGAGCAGTTCCCAGCTCCACTCGATGGCCTCCTTTTTGAAGTAATCGCCGAAGGACCAGTTGCCCAGCATCTCGAAGAAGGTGTGGTGGTAGGTGTCGATGCCGACGTCGTCGAGATCGTTGTGCTTGCCGCCGGCCCGGATGCACTTCTGTGTATCGGCCGCCCGGGCATAGCTGCGCGAGCCGGTGCCGAGAAAGACGTCCTTGAACTGGTTCATGCCGGCGTTGGTGAACAGCAGCGTGGGGTCGTCCAGCGGCACCACCCGGGCTGACGGGACGATGGCGTGCCCGCGCTCCTTGAAGAAGTCGAGGAACTGTTGCCGAATCTGTTTCGAGGTCATTGAAAAGTCCTTGACCTTGGGTGCCCCACTGCCGGGATGCGGACACATGGTTTCAAGTTCGCGAGCCTTCGTCAATGGCACGGATGCGGCCGGCCGGGGGAGCGTTGCGGGTCATCGGGGCAGGCGGACGGTCTTGCCGCCGAGAAGGTCTAGTTTGAAATGGCGGGGGTTGCGGGCCCGGACCTCGGCGAAATCGGCCAGATTACGGACGCGGACGCCATTGCACCGCAGGATGATGTCCTGGGGCTTGAGCCCGGCCTTGCGGGCCGCGCTGTCCCGGTCAACTTTCATCACCACGATCCCCGATTCGGAGCGGGTGAGGCGGCGCAGGCGTAGGGTGGCGTCGTTCATCTCGGCGAGCAGGGCGCCCTTCCAGCGCATAGTACCGATACCGGAATCGGCGACGGGCTGGAATGGTCGGCGTGGCAGCGGTCGTTCGGCCAAGGTCACCACGGTCTCCCGCAGCGCGCCGCCACGTACGAAGCGCACCTTGGCCTGCGCGCCCACCGGGGTCATGCCCACCACGCGCACGAGCTGATCACCGCTTTCGATGGCGACGCCGGCGAATTCCGTGATGACGTCATTGGGGCGCAGGTCCGCCTCGACGGCAGGGCCTTCCGTTTCGTTGATCCGGCTGATGAGTGCTCCCCGCGGTGCGCTCTCGCCGCCGGGCACCGTTGCGGACACCGGAGCCGTGTCGACTTCCACGCCGAGATAGCCGTAGCGCACCTGTTCGCCGGCGGCGAGCGTGTCGATGATCCGGCGGGTACGCGCGCAGATGGGGATGGCAAAGCCGGCCCCTTCGGTGATGCCCGAACGCGAGATGATGGCGGTGACGATGCCGATCACCCGCCCGTCGATGTCGAAGAGCGGTCCGCCGCTGTTGCCGGGGTTGATCGGTGTGGAGGTTTCGAGAAGATCACCGTAGTAGCGCGTGTCGTTCGGATCGTTGGTGTTGAGGTCGCCGGTCAGGTTGCGGCCGAGTGCGGCTATATTGCCGTAGGTGACGGCAGGGTTGCCGTCGCGATAGGCGATGCCGAAGGGGTTGCCCACGACGAAACACCAGTATCCGACGCGGACGTTCTGCACATCACCGAGGGTCGCGGTGCGCAGGGGCTTGGCGTCGATCTTGATTACCGCCAGGTCCGAGCGCACGTCGCGTTGGATGATGCGGGCCTCATACTCGTTGCGGTTGAACAGGACCACCTTGATAACGTCGGCGTCTTCGAGCACGTGCTGGTTAGTGAGGATCAGCCCGTCTGAACGAATGATTACCCCGCTTCCGAAGGTGTTGGGCATTTGAGGAATGCGCCCCTGGGATTGACCGGAGGGAAGCCCCAGATGTCGGTAGGTCCGAATGGCCACCACGCTGGGCTTCACCCGCTGGGCAAGGTCGGCGAAGGTGTTCTGCAGCGCTTTGAGGTCCGGGACGCGGTAGAGTTCGGGTGGGGCGCCCGGGGCACCGGCGGCTAGCACGAGCAAAAGCCCGGCGCCCAAACCGCCCCGGCCCAGTCTTCGACGCAGATAAGCTCGCACGCGCATGTGGCAAACCCCATTACCCGCTCGGCATGCGGGTTCGTTTTGATATATTATACCGTTGGGCGACGAACTACCCGAATAAAAGGGTAGGCTTTTGCAGGCCGTCCGTCGAGGGGGCGGTGGATCATTGGTGGCGGGCCATGAACGATCGCATCCTCAGGAAACTGCAATTCGAGCACGTGACCAACGCGTTGGCCGGATTGTGCGCCTGCAACCTGGGCAAGAAGCTGGCCCGCCGTATCCCGCCCAGCCGCAGCGCCAAACAGGTGCGCTATTGGTTGAGGCAGATCCACGAGATGATGGCGGTGGAGGAGGAGTACGGACTGCCTCCGCTGGGGGGGGTGTGTGAGATTCGGGCCGACGTGTACGAGTCCTCCCGCCCGGCCGGTCTCGATGAGGAGTCATTGGCGCGGGTGCAGCAGACGCTGGCCGCCACCGGACCGCTGCGTAACTGGCTGTGCGCGCTGCCGGAGGGTGCCCCCCTGCTCGCGGACATGGAAAAGCGCATCGGCGACCTCACCCCGTTGGCGCGGACCATCGGCGATGCGATCGATGCGCGGGGGCGCGTAAGCGACTCGGCCAGCCCGAAACTGGCGTCGCTTCGTTCGGCCATTGAGACCGGCCGCAGACAGATACGCGCGGTCGTGGAACGTATCGTCAAACAACCGCGATTTGTGAAACTACTACAGTATCCCAACCCGACGTTTCACGACGATCGGATCGTGCTCCCGCTCAAGGCCGAGCACCGTGGCAGGATTCCCGGCATCATCCACCGCAGCTCGGAGTCGGGCTCCACGCTGTTCGTCGAGCCCGCGGAGGCGGTGGCGTTGAACAACTCGATCGTTCGTCTGCGCAGCGAAGAGCACGAGGAGATTACGCGGATCCTGTCGGCCCTCTCGCGCCTGGTGCACCACAACGCCGACGAGATTCTCCGCACGTTGGACGCGGTAGCGGTGTTGGACCTGGTGGCCGCCAAGGTGCGCTACGCCAGGCAGCGCCACGCGATTTGCCCACGGATCAACGACGATGGCATACTCGAATTGCACGGAGCGCGGCACCCCGTGCTTGTCGATGTGTTCGAGGCGGCACAGGCTGAGGGTGCGTCACCCGAGAAGGTGGTCCCCATCGACATACGCCTGGGCGACGATTTCGATTTGCTGGTCATCACCGGGCCCAATACCGGCGGCAAGACGGTTACCCTCAAGACCGTCGGGCTGATGGCGGCGATGACCCAGGCGGGCATTCCGATTCCGGCGGAGGAAGGGACCACGCTACCGGTCTACCACCACATCATGATCGACGTGGGCGACGAGCAGAGCATCGAGCAGTCGCTGAGTACGTTCAGCTCACACCTGTCCAACGTACTGTCCATGCTGGGGCAGGCCGACAGCGGTTCGCTGGTGTTGATCGACGAACTCGGCGCGGGCACGGACCCGGACGAAGGGGCGGCGATCGGGCGGGCAATCATGGATGAGCTGCTGGCCCGGCGGTGTTCGGCGGTGGTGACCACGCACGTGTCCCAACTCAAGGCGGTGGCCTTTGCGAAAACCCGGGTGGACAACGCCTCGGTCGAGTTTGACATGGAGTCACTCAAGCCGACCTACGTGGTGCGAATCGGCGAACCGGGCAACAGCAACGCGATCGCCATCGCCGAGCGTCTGGGTATGCCTGGGCGCATGGTGGCGCGGGCCCGGTCGCACCTGGCCGACCGCCATCGAGCCCTCTCCCGAGCTATCGAAGGAACCCTCGAGTCGCGCCGCCGGTCAGAAGAGGCCCGTAGAGCCGCCAACGAATCGCGCCTCGAAGCCGACCGCTCGCGAGCCCAATTCGAGGAGCAATCCAAGCAGCTCCAGCAGGCCCAGGTCGCTTATGAACAATGGATGGCCTGGCTTACCGCGTTGCGCCCGGGGGACTGGGTCTACGTCGAGTCCTTCGGCAAATGTGCCCGGGTGGTGCGGATGCAATTGCACAAGCAGACCGCCCTGGTGTCGTCCGGGGCCTTGGACTTCGAGGTGGAACTCAGCGCCCTCTCGCGCCCCAGCGAGGAGGCGTTACGCGAGGCGACCGGCTGAATCCCGGCGCAACTTCTTGGGGAACCCATCCTTAAGCTGATGTTGGACCCGCCTTCTGGTGCCCTTTTCGGTCATGCCGATTCGCGGCGTCCTGCATTGTACGTGCTTAGCCCGCGGCGGCATCGTCGAACAGGGACTCCTGGTCGTTGGCACGGGTAAGCCGATTCAGGTACCTGCGCGCTTGCGTTCCGACGAACCGTTCCTTCATCAGCGTAACAACCTCCGTGGCGGACTCGACACGGAAAACGTGCCGGTCTGCCCCTTCGCGGGCGGCGGCGATTCGCTCAACCAAGTCCGCCCAGTAGGCCCCAACCAGCGCCAGCGGTCGCGGGCTAATGAAACCCTTGTTGACATACTCCCAGATGACTCCCAACTCGCTGAGCGTACCGGTTCCACCCTCCAAAAAGACGTAGCCGCCGCAGGCGCGCATCATCACCTCGATGCGCTGGAGCATCGTGGGTGCTTCGCGGACTTCATCCAGGAACTCGTTCGGAGCCAGAGTGGCCCCACGCTTCTTCAGCACCGTGGGGCAGGTCACTCCGATGGTGTGCGCCCCGGCATCTTTAGCCCCCTGGCTCGACGCGCGCATGGTACCATCGTAACCACCGTTGAGGACCGCAAAGCCAGCCGAACCCAAGGCGTGCCCAATCTCATAGGCGATACTGTAGAGCGGTCCGCCCGGATGGGTCGCGTAGCTGCCGAAGATGCCGACGGTCTTTTGCGCCATGAAAATATGGGGGCCTGTGTTCCCGCAGGTGGTTCTCGCTCACTAGTTTGCAGTTTTTGAAGGAGCGACGTCCGACGGCGCTCACCTTACTCCAACGACCGGCCCAGGGCCATCAGGCCGAAGGCGACCCCGTACGGCTTGTCATAGCGGTGCATGTCGTAGTCCCAGATCGAGCCGTCCTTTTGCTGGACCTTCATGATCTCGTGCCGCAACTTCGGCCACCAAACTGACCGCTCCGCCGGCGGCAGACGCTCGATCACCAGCGCCGCGTAGTAATGGCCGAACAAGTAGAAGTACCCCGAGTTGTAGTAGTAGGCCTCATGGGGGACCGGCTTGTGCATCGCAATCTCGAGGAACCTGTGATCGCGGAAGAAGTGGGCTAAACCGAACTCGAGATCGTTCAGCGGCACCTCCTGCCCGGCGCCCAGCAGGGCGGCGTGGCACACCTGAATCCGTGACAGCGAACCTTTCACCTGATCGATGTACTCAGAGTGCAAGTTCGGGATCGTGCGCACGTGGTAAGTGTACCCGCCATTGGGCAGGCGACAGTGGTTGATCACGCGCACGGCGCGCTCGAGCACCCGCTGATCCGCCGCGAACCCCTGGCGCTTGGCCTCGGTCAACGCGACCACGGCGGCGGCGGTGGTGAAACTGGTGGCCCATTGCGGCCGGCGTGTACACGGGATGTTGAACTCCAGGTACCCCCACCCACCGTTAATCGATTGGAATCGCGCGAGGTTCTCCAAATACTCCGGCACGACCCGGGCGATTTCGACGCGTAACGGCGAGTCCGCGTAGCGCGGATGCCCGTAGGCAGCGACCAGCCCCTGGAGCCCATAGATGTAGGCCCAGTTGTTCATCGTGTCCCACTCGCTGGGCCGCTTCACGTCGGCGTTGTCGATCAGGAACTTCACGGCGCGATCCGTGGCACTGGCCGCCGCGTCCGAGGTTCCCACCTCGGCTAACGCCGCCACGCACAAGCCGGTCGTCGCCACCTTCCAGGCCCGGTGCGACTCCGGATTGGACCACACGGGACCGCTCCACGTCGTCAACGAATCCTGCGGACCGCCCCACGAGCCGTTGCTGTTCTGGTCCCTCAGCAGAAAATCGATTCCCTGCGCGATAGCAGAGCGAACCTGCGCGGGCGTTGCGGGGGCGGACTCGTCGGCGCCAAAGGCGACCAGGGGGCAGACCGCAAGCATGACCAACACGATTAGCACATTCACGCTGGCTACTCCTTTTCGTTTTTCTTCTCGCCAGCCTTCTTCGCTTCCTGCTCCTTGGCCTTCTTCTCGCGGTCCCTCCGCGTTTTCTCCATCTTCTCCCGGTGAGCCTCGAGTTCGGCTTCGAGCCGGGCGACCTCGGCCGCGCCGCTCATCAGCCCGATCTTCTTCTCGATCGTCGCGGCCTCCGCGTCGCGACGGGCTTTCTCCAGACCCTTCGTATTCTGCTCGACCTTCAACTCGTGCTCGGCGGTTTCCATGGGAATGGTCTTCTCGGTCAGGATCGCGAAGTCCTCGCGGCGCAGCTCCAGGTCCCGCTGGGAACGTTCCAGCCGACGGCGGCCGCGCTCCAGTACGATCTCCTTGGTCTGGTCAGCGAAGTCTTCCTCCGCGTACATCATTTCGAGCTGTTTGAGTTCCTCCCCATTCTCCTTGACGCGGTCTTCGGCCCGCACGAGGGCGAGCCGGGACCACTCGATCCGGTTCGGAACGGAACGTTCGGTGAACGTGCGCAGGCGCTGGGTCTCCAATTCCAATTCCTGCTCGGCTTGGGCAACGGTGACGGCATGTTGGGCCTCGGCGTGTTCGCGGGCCATCCGCGCCTGGATCACCTTTTGCCGAGCGACGTCGAGATCGCGCCCGAACTTGGCCAGTTTGCGCGCGTCCTTGGCATCCTCCTCCGCCTGCTTCTCCTTCTCTTCCGCCTCCGCGTCGGCGCCCTCGAGGGGTTTTGCCGTCGAGGCTTCCTGAGTGCTAGTAGGCGTCTCGGCGCTGGCCGCGATGGGCTTCGCCTGGCGCCCGAACATGTCGCAGCCGGTCACGCTGCCCACGAAGAGAACCCCGGTCAGCAGTCGGACAACGATTGAAATGGTAATACGCATGGTTTCCGTGCTCCTACTCCGAAGCTAACAGTAGCGCCGCTTCTTGTGGGCGGCGCGCTCTCGCTTTTCGTCACCCACAAGGGGTGACGCTACTCCCGGCGCGTCGAGACTTACAATGTGATGCGCTTGTTGTCCACTTCGTCCTTGCTCGTCATGGAGTAGTCGCCGTCCTGGCGTTGATGGTTGATCTCCAGCTTTTGACGGTAGAGGTTGTACACCTCCTCCGCGCTCAGTCCGACACACTGGGCCAGGCTGATCCAGAAGAAAAGTAGATCGATCACCTCCACGCGCGCATTTTGAACGTCGTGCAACTCGAACCGCCGCCCGGCTTTCGCTTCGCTGCACCAGTGTTTCCAGAAGGTGCAATCGCGCAGTTCCTCCAGTTCGTTGCTGGCGGCGGCGATGTAGTCGTTTAACCACTTCCCCGCGGTTTGGGGATCGAAGTTCTTGCGCAACGCTTCGGCGTCGAAGCCGACACGCCGGTTCAACTCGGCTTGAAGCTTGAAGAGTTCTCTCAGCACGGGTGTCTCCGGGAAACTGGTTATCGGTCGATCGAGCCCATTGTAACCCGATCGGCCCCCTGGTCACCATGGCACCTTCTCACGGCGGGCGGGCGCCGGCGAAATCAGGCTGCTACGAGCCCTCTACTGGCCGCAGAGTCGGACCATGAAGCAAAACAACCCGGTCGCACGTTCCAGAAACGTGCCCATAACTTCCGGTTCAACAAATGGTTAGGACGCCTTCTGGCCCGCTCGCGGGTTTGCCGTACGCCTAAATAACTCACCCCGCCAATTCCTCCGATACACCATCAGGGACTCGCGGTCTTGGCGTTCAACAGGGAAACAAAACCATGAGCACTACTGTCACTCAGGACAATGCCGCGTTGGCCGACCCGGCCGGCGTGGATGAGTTGCGCCGGCTGCTTCAGCGGTATTACGAGGGCAAGAACCACCTTCGGCGGGGCCTGTGTCTGCTCGCTTCCGGGCAGCACGATCAGGCGATCCGTGCCTTCACCGCCGCAGAGGAGGCGAACCCAGATAGCCTCATCCTGCCCACATATCTGGCCGCCGCTTACCTCAGCGCGGGCCGGCTCAAACAGGCGGCCGATGAATTCGAGAGGGTCGCCAACCGCGAACCCGCCAACGTGCTCCATCGCGTCCGACACGCCCTGGCACTGTGGAAAGACGGCCAGGTCGAGCGGGCCGTGGCGTCTCTTCGCGAAGGGATCAGCCATGATCTCGAGTCGGCCGAACTCCACTTCCAGCTCGCGACCATTCTGGCAGCCGAGGGAGAGACCGAGGAAGCCGAGCTGCGCTTCACCCAAGCGATCACCCTCGACAAGCAGCACGCCGAGGCGCTGGTGGGGCTGGCTCTGTGTCACGGGGCGCAGGGAAACGCCCGTGAGGCGGTTCGCTTGCTCAAACGGGCCCAGTCCCAGAACCCCCACGACGCCCGCACCGCCCTGCTGCTGACCCATGCGCTACAGGCCGCCGAGGAGACCTCCGACCGGCCCGTCCGGGTCACTATGCCGGCGGAAACGTCCACCGAAGATGAGGCCGCCCTCGACGAGTTGGCGTCGTTCATCGAAGCGAACCCCGATTTTGTCGAGGCGTTTCTCTCGCTGGACACGCGGGAACTGAACGCGGAAGTGTTCGCTATGCTGGCGGTCACCATCAACCGCGCCCTGGAACGCGCCCCCGAGCACGCGGATCTGCACTACCACTGCGGGTGTCTGCTCAGCCGTCTGGGACGCACGGAGCACGCCATTGCGGCCGTGGAACGGGCGGTCGGTCTGCGGCCGAAGTTTATTAAGGCTCTTATCCAACTCGCCAAACTCTACCAACAGAGCAATCGCCAGTTGGACGCGCGACGCCGCCTGGAGGAGGCTATTCGCTGCGGGGGAGAATATGCCGACGTTTACTACCTGCTCGGCAATCTCTATCGCGACGGGGGCATGATCGACCGTGCCCGCGAAGCCTACCAACGCGCCTTGGGAATCAATCCGCGCTACGCGGACGCACAGCACGCACTGCAAGCGGTTATGGCATAGAGCTAAGAGGCGAGATGTCCTACCTGCTGGAAATCATGGGAAGGGGCCTGTTGGCCGAACTGGCCGCCGCGTTTCGACAGTTGCTCCAGGACGATGCCGGATGTGCCACCGATGAACTCCTCGAGGCCTGCCGGGAGCGCCCCGCGGACCCCTTGGCCCACAACCGCTTGGCGGTGCGGTATCTGTTCGACCGCGAGTTCGCGCGCGCCCGCGAATCGTTTCTGCGAGTCTTGGAACTGGACCCCGAGGATCTTCTGGCCCACGCGGGTCTGGCATGCGCGTACGACGAGCTCAGCGATACCGAACAGGCCCTGGAGCAGTTGCGTAAAGCCGCCCAACACTACCGGGACGAACCCACCGTGCACTTCGCCACCGGCTTCTGCCTGGAGAAGCTCGGCCGGGGCGATGAAGCCGCCAAGGCCTATCACCGCGCCCTCGACGTGACACCCAACCTCCGCAACGCCCACGAGCGCCTCGCGGCGATCTATCTCCAGCGGGACGACCTCGACGCCGCCATCGAACACTACGAGCACATCTGCTTCTGCGAACCCGGGGAGATCGACTCCCTGCTCATGCTCGGCAACCTCTGCGTTCGCGACCAGCGCTACGACGAGGCCATCCGGCACTACCGCACAGCCCTGACGATCGATCCGGACAACTGGGAGGCGCACGACGATCTGGTAACCGCCTGCGACCAGGCGGGGCTTTACTACGACGCGATTGAACACCTTCGCGAAATGATGCGGGCCAAACCCGCCGTCCCCGACAACCATCTGCGCCTGGGGGATCTCTACGCCAAAGTGGGGCACGAGGAGGAAGCCCTCGAGCAGTACCTCGAAGCGGCGACGCTCAATCCGGACTACCTCGAAGCCGCGCTCAAGGTCGGTACCAGTTACCTGCGCACGGGAGCCTACGAGGACGCGGCGAAATGGTTCAACCACGCCACGGAAATCAACGACCGTCTGCTCAGCGCCTATGTGGGACTCGGGGTTGCCCAGCACGAAGCCGGGCGCTGTGCGGAGGCACGGGAGAGCTTCGAAATGGCCGCCGGCGTGGAGCCGAACAGCACCTTGCTGTTCAGTGAAATGGCCCGGCTGCACCTGCGCAGCAGCGCCGCCCGCCAGGCGAACAAGTACCTCAACTTGCACAGTCTGACCACCGAAACCGCTCCCGAGCCGGTCGGGGATCTGGTTACCCGACAAATCCAGGGCTACCAGGCTGCGGTCAAGGAACACCCACAACACGCCGACCTGCATTACCGTTTGGGGTTGCTGTTGCGGCACTGCGGCCGGAACGACGAGGCCATCGAAGCGTTCCATGCCGCCCTGCGCATCAATCCGAACTATGAAAAAGCCCTGACCAAGCTGGGGCTGCTGCTGCACGAGTTCGGACGGTCGGAGGAGGCCATCGGCGTTTTGAAACAAGCTCTGGAGGTGACGCCCCAGTCCGCCGAGCTGCACTATCGGCTTGGACTCATCTTCGCCGATCGCAACAAGTTCAGCCTCGCTCTCCAGCAGTTCGAGCACGCCGCTCGGCACGAACCGGAGAACCTGGAATTCCGGGCCAATCTCGCCCTGGCGTTGCAGAACATGGGTCTGATCGATCGCGCGGACGCCAGTTGGCAGGTGATGTGCGAGGTGGCCTCCCAAACCGCGGAGGGACGTACGCTGATCGCCAAGACCACTCAACGCCAACAGCAGTAAGCGCAACCAGCCGAGCGAAGGTGCCCCGCCTGGCGAGACACATTTCGGGGCGAAGGATTCGGAGCGCGAAAGTCACAAGCTTCCCATTGCCGCGCCCGTCTCACCGCCGTTACCATGTGGTCGTGGCTTCGTGGATTCATAACTGGTTAGAGCGGCATCAGCACCCGGCTTCGCGCGTCTTACACGCGTTGGGCATTCCGTTGTTGCCCATCGCCGGTGCGCTGGTCGTCGTACAGGTGATCCAGGATCGTTGGGACTTGTGGTGGCGGCCGGTGGGTCTCTTCGTAACCAGCTACTTGCTTCAGTGGATCGGCCACCGCATCGAAGGCAACGACCTGGGCGAAATCAGTCACATCAAAAAACTGCTGGGCAAACCGTACGTGGCCGTCGCGCCCCGCGACGACGCCTCTAAGGAATAGCAAGCTCCCCCATACCGCGTGCGGTCCAGCGTAAGTTGGGTACCCGAGACGGGAACGTGCGTGCAACCCCTGTAACCCCACTAATGTTAAAATGGGGTAAATAACCTACAGCCACTAGATGCAGCGCGCCACGAGTTGGGAGAACGCACTATTTAGGGTTTGTTCGGCCTGTAAGGGTAGTCTCGGCCTCGCGTAGGGAGAGTACCCTATAGCACGCTTCGAGAGCGTCGGGTATCTGGGCGGTGTAATCTAGTCAAAAAAAGTGGATTATGCGGGCACATCAAGCCAAAACCAGTGACGCATTGCAATCCGGCATGGAAGCCGGAGCGTTAACCCATTTCCGGACCGGCAAGCTTTTAATGGAGGAAAAGCTATGCAGCACACGCCCAGCACGGACGCGACGATTAGTGAGACCTGGAAGCGCTACCTCGAACATCGGACGGTCGAGGACCGCAACGCCCTAGTAGTTCATTATCTTGAGCTGGTTCACAACCACGCCGCCAGGCTCTCCCGCAAGCTCTCCACCCAGGTGAGCTACGACGACATTTGTAGCGCCGCGTTCGACGGGTTGATCGAAGCGGTTGAATCCTACGACCTCGAGCACCAGACCAAATTCGAGACCTTCTGCCAGCGGCGGATTTTCGGTGCGGTGATGGACTGGCTGCGCAGCCTGGACCCGCAAAGTCGTACGGTGCGCACGTTTGAGAAGCAGCGTCAACGCGCTATCGAGCGGTGGGACGCGGAGCACGGGCATGCGCCCCACGATGGGGAAATCGCCGCGCGCATGGGGCTGGAGATGCAGCGCTACAGTGAACTCTGTCAACTTTCGCGAATGGGCAAATCGGTGCACTTCAGCACCATGGGTTCACGGGAGGAATTGCGGAGCAACGGTCCGGGCTATGGGTGGGACGTGCCCGATCCGGATTCGCAGGACCCCTCCGATAATCTCCGTCGTGAGATGCTCACCGAGTACCTCAGCCGCGGACTGACCCGCGAGGAGCGGCTGGCCTTGGTGCTGTACTACTACGAGGGTCTGACCATGGCGGAAATCGGGCGGGTGTTGAGCCTGTCCGAATCGCGGGTCAGCCAGATGCACAAAAGCATTCTGCTGCGTCTGCGCGAGCGTTTCGGGACGACTCTGGCCGACGAACTGGCCGCCTAATGTCGTTTCAGCTTCAAGTGTCTCGCGGCATTTGTAGCGGCGGCCACCTTGCGCTGTAGAGGCTGTCGATTTAATCTGTAGCGTCGCCCCTTGTGGGCGGCGCACCTGCGTTTTTCGCCACCCACAAGGGGTGACGCTACATCTGAGGGCGTCACGAATGACTAAACCGACAACCCCGGTACTATTAGTCTCCTAGCAGAACAAGAGGCGGTTGACCGATCGTAACGCGGATGGTTAGATAGTCGGCAGACGGAGCGTAACCCCGCCTAACAAGGAGGACTTCAGCATGACCAAGCAGACGAAGGCCAAGAGCAACGGCCCCCGTCGGAAGTCTCGGGTCATTACCAAGGCCGACCAAGCAGCGTTTACCGACGAGCAAATCCGCCGCCGCGCCTACGAGATCTACCTCGCCCGCGGAAGGGCGTCCGGGGACGAGTTGGGCGACTGGTTGCAGGCGAAGAAAGAACTGGGCGCGGAAACCGGTCGCCGCAAGGTGACGTCCACCGCCTCATGACCTGTCGCGTTGCGGTTCGAGTACGTGTTTAGCGTGGGTGGCACGGGTACACCGTTTTCTGCATCAGTGCTGTGAATAGGTCACCTTCACATCGACGGGGCGATCGGCCTGCAGATCACCCAAGTCGTGCAAGGTTCGCGTGACCACCCGGTCGCGGTAGGCCGAATGCCCGCATTCCGGACACGGCCGACGTCGGTAATTGCGAGAGCGTCCAACGACCTTGGCTTTGGGCAGATCTTCGACCCGAGCGATGCCTTCGGTCACGTCCGGCAGGTACTCTCCGGGGCCAGCCAT